>SLIE01000506.1 GCA_007135795.1 Desulfobacterales bacterium | reverse complement strand
TCCTGGAATACATGGGCATCGATCCCGGCAGACTACATTTTTCATGGATTTCGTCTGCTGAATCCACCAAATTTGTGGAAGTGGCCAAAAAGGTCACTGCAGAGACTGTGGCCCTAGAGTCGAAGGAGAAGAAATACATGAAAACAAAACCGAAGGTTGCATGAGATGACATCGTATACGGATAAGATCAGGGAGATCTCAAAACGCCTCTTGAAAGAAGGCAAGGTCGACATGGTTATCGGGTTTACCAAAGGAAGCGTCCCGATGATGAATCAACCCATGTTTGCCAAGAACCAGGGGGATGTGGACAACCTGGTATGGGACAGCAATTGCGGAATCAATCTTGCCAATTACGTCACCGGCAGGACCGAAAAGATTGGTATTGTTGCAAAGGGTTGCGATTCAAGAAACCTGGCTGTCCATATAGTTGAAAACAAAATTAAGCGTGAACAACTCTATATCATTGGCGTACCCTGCAAAGGAATGATCGATCGTCATAAGCTTGCCGCAATTGTCCCCGGTGAAATCGAATCCATAGAGGAAAACGAAGATGGTAAAACCATCACCGTATCCGGAAACGGATTTTCCCAGGATTTCGACCGAAACAGTATCCTCCAGGAAAACTGTGCCCTGTGCATGCACCGAAACCCTGTTATATATGACGAACTCATTGCTGAGGAAGTCCCTGAACAAACCAGGGAGGATATTGACCTGTACGCGGCGGTGAGCAAAATCGAAAATATGGCGCCGGAAGAAAAATGGGCTTATTTCGAAGAATTGTTTTCCGACTGTATCCGCTGCTATGCATGCCGAAATGCCTGCCCGCTGTGCTACTGCCCGACCTGTTTTGTTGATGAATCAAAACCACAGTGGCTTGGAAAGAGCATCGACCCGGCGGATATAAGAATGTTCCATTTCCTCAGGGCATATCATTGCGCCGGCCGGTGCACGGATTGCGGGGCATGCGTCCGGAGTTGCCCGGTAGGGATCAATGTAAGAACGCTGACCAAAAAACTTGAGAAGGATTGTTTGGAATTTTTCGGTTGGGAAGCTGGCATGACGACGGAAGAACGGCCCCCGCTTGATACCTATAGACCAGATGACCCGGAACAATTCATAAAATAGTGCCCTTGCATAAAATCAGCGTTTTTCGTCAAAATCATAAAGTACTTCGTGCCTCATTACCGCAAACAACAGGCGGAACACTGATGTGGAACTGACGAAAGACATTTTGGGCAGGCACTAATATTTAGTTGAACTGCAGATGAATATAATTCAGTGACAAGGGCATATACCATGAAAGTCATAAAAATAGATAAATCCGAACTGGATGCCGGTCTGGAAAAACTGGAAAAGTCCTTCCGGCTCATCGGTCCCGTAAAAGAAAAAAACTATTACGCCTTTAAAGAACTTAAGCCCGGTCAAAAACCGGATCTTGGCTTTTCCAATTCGCGGCTTTCTGCGAAATCTATTGTTTATCCTCAATCCGAGGTGATGTTCGAGTATTCCCTCGATCGGAATGACGAGAAATATGCTATTTTAGAGGAACCGGCAAGAAGTTACCAACCGCGGGCGATTATCGGAATACGGCCTTGTGATGCCGATGCGTATGAAATTGTGCGAAGGAACTTTGACACACCCGAATACAAGGATTCATACTGGCTTAAAAACTACGAAGCCACAACGCTCGTAGGACTGGCCTGCAAGAATCCCGGTGCGACATGTTTCTGTACGAGTGCTCATTCAGGACCTTTTTCAGAAAAAAATCTGGACGTTATGCTTGTTGAAAATAACGACCATTACCTTGGACGCCTGCTTACGGAAAAAGGTGAAAAGCTTGCGGAAACAGCTGGTTGGACAACAACAGCCGCTGCGGATGACACTTTTGAAAATTTAAAGCAAGAGGCTGAATCTAAAATAAAGTCAAAAGTTTCAACTGATAATCTGGCGAGTCAGTCCTTAATTGCCCTGCACGAAGCGGAATCTGCCATATGGGAAACCGAGGCCGTTTCCTGTATCAATTGCGGTACCTGCACTCATGCATGTCCGACATGCTGGTGCTTTGACGTGCAAGATGAAACATATGGCAAATCCGGCGTTCGAATGAGAAATTGGGACAGTTGCATGTATCCACTCTTTACGGTGCATGCATCCGGACACAATCCGCGAGGGACAAAAATCGGCAGGGTTCGCCAGCGGTTCATGCACAAGTTAAAATATTATGTCGACAAATATGAAAAGGGAATTCAGTGTACCGGCTGTGGTCGATGCGTCCGCCTGTGCCCTGTTAACATTGACATCCGCAGAATTTGTAACAAGATGAACAGCTTCGATCCCGAAACATCCAGCTGCGAAGTCGCGTCGTGATAGCATAAAAGGGGGGTACCGTGCAAAATCCGTATTTACCATACCCGGTTCGAATCGATGATATAACGGTCGAAACCGAAGATAAAAGTTTAAAAACATTCAAGTTTGTTTTTCTAAACCCTGGTGACGAAGAAAAATTTGCTTACCAGGCAGGGCAGTTCGCAGAACTTTCAATTGCCGGCTTGGGTGAAATTCCTATTGGCATCGCTTCTTCGCCGACCGAGAAAGGTTTCGTAAAGTTTACAGTATTTAAAACCGGTAAGGTGACGTCATATCTTCATGCCATGAAGGAAGGCGATATAATGGGCATCCGCGGCCCCATGGGAAATTCTTATCCATGGGATCAGCTCAAAGGCAAAACCGTTGTCATCATCGGTGGGGGCTTTGCGTTTACTACTCTCAGATCATCGATAGTGTATATGCTTCACCCTGATAATCGATCGAATTTCAAAGATATCCATGTAATTTACGGCGCTCGTTCACCCGGCATGCTGCTTTACAAGGATGAACTTATGGCCTGGGCCCAACGTGATGATATCAATATGCATATAACAGTAGATGGCACGGATGATCCTGAATGGAAATACCACAAGGGGTTTGTCCCGGCCATTACCGAACAGGTGGCGCCTCCGGGAAATGCCGATACATATGCCATTATCTGCGGCCCTCCGATAATGATTAAGTTCACGCAACCGGTTCTGGACAAGCTGGACTATAGCCACGACAAGATCATCATGTCTCTGGAAAATCGCATGAAATGCGGGATAGGGATATGCGGTCATTGCAATATCGGCAAGGAGCTTGTCTGCAAGGACGGTCCTGTGTTTACTCTGGAGCAGTTGAACCAAACGCCCAAAGAATACTGATATGGTCATATGCTTTATTTTAATATTGACTTTTCCGACCATGTTTACTAATCTATGTAATTTACAGTAGGTCAATTATATAAAGAATATATTTATCAGGCAGTACGGTTAAAATTAACTTAAAGGAGGACAATTAAATGCCAACAGTGGAATTTGAAGGAAACACGTTTAATATTGATGAAGATGGCTTTATCGATTCTTTCGAAAACTGGAACAAGGATTGGGTCCAGTATGTAAAACAACAAGAAGGGATTGACGAACTCAATGAGGAGCACTGGAAAGTGATCGATGTTCTTCAAGACTACTACAAGAAAAACGGTATCGCTCCCATGGTTCGAGTACTTTCCAAGCTTACCGGTTTTAAATTGAAACATATCTACGAATTGTTTCCCTCAGGGCCTGGAAAAGGCGCATGTAAAATGGCCGGTCTTCCGAAACCCACAGGATGCGTATAAACATTTTCGCGTCTGCCCCGGGCATATGATTTTAATAAAAGGACCCTGCCTTTACAGCAGGGTC
>SLIE01000309.1 GCA_007135795.1 Desulfobacterales bacterium | reverse complement strand
GTGCTGTTCGGAGACCCTCAAAAACCGGACCCCCTGAAACCTTTTTCAATCTTCGATGACGATGATTTCTACACGATCGATTCTTTGAAATCGGCTTTGAATCAATTGCCCGGATATGCAGTTACCTACCTGTCGAATCATGACACGGTAATAGCTGATCTGCAAAAAATTTCAGGCAAGGTGAACTACATTGTCAATCTGTGCGACGAAGGGTTCGACAATGACCCGACAAAAGAGCTGCACATCCCCGCGCTGCTCGACATTCTCAAAATACCGTACACGGGTGCATCTTCACAGTGCCTGGCCTTTTGTTATGACAAGTCCCTTGTCCGCGGAATTGCAAAGGAAATGAATATTCCGGTGCCGGATGCGTTTCTTGTTGAATCCGATGATACGTCCTTTCATCTCCCGTTTGATTTTCCGGTGATTGTAAAGCCGAATTTCGGTGATTCGTCTTTCGGGATCACCCAGGAAAGTGTCGCCCGGACGCGTGAACAACTTATCTGCGCAGTTACGATGATTCGGGAAAAACTCGGGTACGAAAAACCGATTTTGGTTGAGGCATTTCTGGAAGGGAAGGACCTGAGTGTCGGGATCATCGGAAACCCGCTGACATCGTATACCATATTGCCCATAACAGAGGAGGATTACTCCAACGTCCCGGAAGGGCTACCCCGAATTTGCGGGTATGAGGCGAAATGGCTCCCCGCCTCCCCGTATTCCCTTATCAAATCCGTGCCGGTCATCCTTGAGGAAGAAACGGAACGATTTATTACGGAATGCTGCATGAAACTTTTCCAAAGGCTCGGGGTCCGGGATTACGGCAGGATCGACTGGCGCCTGGATAAAAACGGAAATCCCAAACTCCTTGAAGTAAACCCCAACCCGGGATGGTGCTGGGACGGACACCTGGCCAAAATGGCCGGTTTCGGGGGTACTTCATATTCCAGCATGCTCCAGGCAATCCTTCACGCCACGGAACAGCGGATCGAACATTCCAAAACATCGCCTTCACAACAACCGGCAAGTGCAATCGTCGAGCCGGCCCGGATGGCCAGTTAGAAATAAAATAATCCTGGGGCATGCTGACCATGGCATATCCCGGGATGCCGGTCATGGCATTTGGTTGCCAGGGAGAAACCGGCCAATGCGTTTGATGATTGGCTCTCCAATTTCAACCGGAACTCCCGGTTCCGATCAACTGTTTGACTGTATTTCAAACTTGATTTTTCATCTGCGAATTCATGAAATACCATAATTCAATCGACTCAATTTAAACCAACCAGACGGCAAACGTCTCAGCCAACTGAACAATTTTGGTGCTGACCCTGCCCATGGAAAAATCCGATATCTCGGAAAGCCCCTTTCTTCCAAGCACTATTGTGTCATACTGAGCGGCAATAGCCTCATCCAGAATGCTTCCCGCACGACTGATGGAACCCTCAACGATTTTCGAAGTGACATCCTCGGGGCGAAGACCCTTTTGCACAAGCTGTTCTCTTATTTTTACAAACTGATCTTCGATCATCGCCTTTGCCTTTTCAACATCCGCATCCGTCATCATGAAATCCAGTCCCGGCATATTTCGCATGACATGAATCAATCCCACATGCTGCCCTTCACCCAGCATATCCACTGCAAATGAAACTGCCCGAAGAGAATCCGCTGAACCATCAACCGCGATCAGCAACCGATCCGAACGCACATTCGGGGCAGCCAGGATAATGGGAGAAAAGGACATTTTTTGTAACAGCTTATTGGCCACGCTGCCGACGGGAAGCCCGGCAAGCAACCCCATACCCCTTCTGGTCAACACAACCGCCGAGTATTGCTCCTTTGCCTCCACCAGGATATCCCTGGCCACCCCACGAACAATTTTTCGCACCCGGATTTCAACCGCTGAAATTCCGCTGTCTTTTAATATCTGCTCAGCGCGCCGCATGTAGTCAATCCGTTTTTTTTCCTGATGGGCCACCCAGGAAGAAATTCCCGTACCATCGTCAGGACTCCCGGGCTTCCGTTCCAGATCGAGATAACTCTGAGGTACCTGGGCAGACACATTCAAAAGCACTACCACGGTCATGGAAGAAAAGCTTCTTACCGATGCAACGTAATGAACCGAGTCCAACGCGCGTTCCGAGCCGTCCAACAACACCAGCAACTTTTTTTGAGTATTCATAATACAACTCCCTTAACCGACTTTTTTGCATTCGTTGGTAGTGACGGTCAGATACAATACCTTATTTTACAGATCGAACCTGCCGCGATAATTAAAGCTGCGGTGTCAGCGGAGAACACAAAATCACGATTGGTTTAGGACACCATCATCTTTGTCAATTGACCCTCGGCATTTGCCATGTCCAAAGTCAGCTCGTATTGGCCGGGCTCCTGTTTGATCGAAAAACCGAGTTTTTTGCCAAGTGCCAACATCGATGTATTCCCTGGAAGAACAATGCCATAAACCTTTTCTATGCCCATTTTCCTGGCAACGGCAAGGCTTTGCCTCATCAGGATAGCCCCGATTCCCTTTCCGTGATACTGATCAGCGACCACCACCGCAAATTCCGCTGCCTTTCGGCCAGGCTCCATTATAATCCTCCCGACACCGATCATTTTCTCGCCCGCATCCCCCTGGAGTATTGCCACCATGGCGATTTCCCGGTCATAATCGATCTGGGTGAAACGGGCCAGCATATGATGGGGCATTTTTTTCATCGGTCCGAAAAATCTAAAATATACGCTTCTTTCTGAAAGAGAATTGAAATGCGCCTCCAACAATGGGGCATCCTCAGGGCGGATCGGTCGTATCAACAGATTTCCGATACCACTTACATCAATTATTTCTTCCAGGTGCTCCGGATAAGGGGAAATGGACAGATGTTTGTATTGCGCCACCTCTCCCTGCCCGACGATGATCCTGGCATCAAGTGCATATATAAGGTTTTCTTTTATCACTATCGGATTGATGTCGATCTGATCGATCTGTGGATAATCGATCACGAGTTGAGACAGACGAATCAAAAGCTCCTCGATGATGCCCGTATCCACAGCCGCAAGGCCGCGATACCCCTTCAGCACCTTGCAAATGCGGGTCTCCTCGATCAGTCTACGGGCCAACATCCTGTTTAACGGCGGGAGTGTAACAGCGATATCTCCAAAGATCTCGGTCAAGGTACCCCCCATGCCAAACAGAATAACCGGGCCGAACCAGGGATCTTTCTTTACTCCGGCAATAAGCTCGAACTCACTTTTCGGAATCATTTCCTGCACGCTGAATTCCGCATCCGGACCAAATTTTTCCAGAATTTTACCGCAAGCGTTCCGCAGTGCATCCGCATCGGCAAGATTTAAAAATACCCCGCCACTTTCGGACTTATGAATGACGGTTGAAGAATTGATCTTCAAGGCAACGGGGTAGCCGATTTCATCGGCCATATGAATCGCCTCTTCCTGGTTGAGGGCTGAACGGGTGGGATTGACGTTGATACCATATGCAGCAAGAACGGACTTTGATTCCACTTCGGTCAAAAGACCATTTGGTCGATCAAGGCCACGCTGGATAAACTTTAAAACCAATTTTCGGTCCATATACAGGTTTTCAGGAAGCCGTCCCGGAATCTGCTGGAGCATTTCAATATTGCGCCAGTATTTGTATAGATTCATATATGCCCGGATTGCCCGCTCCGGAGAATCGAATGTGGGGATACCCGCCTTTTCAAAAATACTGCGGCCGGGTTCGACATCCACACCGCCGAGCCAGC
>SLIE01000499.1 GCA_007135795.1 Desulfobacterales bacterium | reverse complement strand
TGATCCCCGCACCGGTCGCCCGGTTCCCAAAGACCAGATTCGACGCGGCCTGGAAACCGATACCGGCGAAATGGTGATGATAACCGATGAAGAACTTGAGCGGATAGTTCCTGAAGCTTCCAGGGATATCGAGATCACCCGGTTTGTTGATCAGGATCGGATCAATTATCAATACTATGACCGTCCCTATTTTCTGGGCCCGGACGGTGGTGAGGAGAATTACTTTTCCCTGGCGGAAGCATTGGAAAAAGAGAAAAAAAAAGGGGTTGCCCGGTGGACCATGAGAAAAAAACGGTATGTCGGTGCGTTGAGCGCACGATCCGGTTACCTTGAACTGTTCACTTTTCGTCATGCCGGTGAGGTGATCGATACCACAACGATTTCCAGGCCTCGCGGACGGATTCTTGAACCCATGGAATTGCGGATGGCCGAACAACTGGTCGGTGCCCTGGCTGCTGACTTTAATCCTTCTGCATACCGCGATGAATATCGACAACGCGTCATGGATCTCATCAGCACAAAGGCTCGCGGTGATGTCTATGTATTCGAGAAGGAGAAAAAACGAAGGCCCAAACCCGCTTCCCTGGTCACTACGCTTGAACAAAGCCTTAACCGGGTCAGGAAGGAAAAAATTGCCTGAGCAAAAAGACAAAGAACTTCGGCGCCGGGCCATCTGGTCCGGTACGGTAACTTTCGGGCTGGTCAGTATACCGGTTGCCATTCTTCCGGCCCAGCGCCCGCAACGGGTCCGGTTACGCATGCTCTCGCCGGAAGGGATCCCCCTTTCCCGTAAATATTATTGTCCGGTGGAAGACCGTCCGATCGAGCGCGAAGAGATCATCCGCGGCTTTGAAATTGAAAAAGGGAAATTCGTCACCGTCACGGACAAAGAACTCGACTCGCTCCAGCCCTCCAAAAGCCGGGAAATTGATTTGCGTCGCTTTGTTCCGGCCAAAGCAATCAATCCCAAATTTATGGACCGGGCATATTTTCTGGTCCCCGTGGGTGATACGATTAAACCGTACCGGCTTCTTGCCGAAACCATGGAAAAATCCGGGCAAGCGGGGATTGCCACCTTTGTCATGCGGGGCAAGGAGTACATGGTGGCCATCCTTGCGGAAAGCGGTTTTTTAATGGCTGAAACCCTTCGTTTTGCCGATGAGATCCGCACGCCGGAAAGCATCGGAATGCCGAAAGAAAAGACCATCACACCGAATCGGGTCGATGCCATGGTTGCGGAAATCCGGGCCGCAACCGCCGAAAAACTCGATCCCCGGGAACTTGAAGATGAGTATACCAGGCGCCTGCTTGACCTTGCGAATCAGAAACGGTCGGAAGGAAAGGATCTTGTCCGCGTACCGGAAGTTAAACCGGAAGCGGTTCAGGAACCCCATGGCACGGACAATGTCATCGATCTGATGCAGGTTTTGAAACGAAGCATGGCACTAGAGACCGAAGAAACGGATGAATCAGAGGGATCCATGGAACCGGAGAAAAAAACAGGAGAGTCCCTGGAGCGCCAGAGCAAATCCGACTTATACAACAAGGCAAAGCAGCTTCATATACCCGGCCGTAGCGGGATGAACCGCCAGGAACTGATCAGGGCTATACAAAGTGTGAAATAGGCTTCTTCCAGATTGTCCTGCCTGGCACGCCCCCTCTGCCTCTGCCAGCTGTATGCCGGGCATTTTTACAGGTACCAGAACCCCTGTAAGATTATGGTTGACATATCGCAGTCCGAGTAGCAAAGTTCATCTATTATTTGCCTCACCTGTGGTCTCGTCCGTCTTCTGTTGTACATGGTGACAATGCATATTATACAATTGATGGCAAACGGTTGGTTTATTACTGAACTTGAAAAGGTGGCATCATGACACAATATAAAATTCATCCCATTGTGGTGGGTACCAAAATTTTCGACAAGGGAATGATGACGTACCAGCATGATTACGGGAAACCTTATACCATTCCGATTTATGCATGGTACCTGGAAGGTGGCGACAAAAAAATTCTGGTCGATACGGGTGAGTCTCACCCGATCCAATCCGGTGAGCGGGAAGCGGCCATCGGCGGAAAAATTCACACGTTTGAAGAGGGGCTGGCCCTGTACGGATTGACACCTGCAGATATTGATATCGTGATCCACACACATCTTCACAACGATCACTGCGAGAATGATTATAAATGTGAAAACGCCAGGTTTTATATCCATGCAAAGGAACTCTCCCGCATTCATGATCCGCACCCGCTCGATTTTCGGTACCTGGAAGATTATATCGAAGAGGTGGAAGAAGATGGCCGGATTGAAGTTGTAGACAGTGATATGGAGATCGTTGACGGTATTTCGGTCATGCACACACCGGTTCATACGGACGGGGGATTGTCCGTGTCGGTTCAAACCTCCGGTGGCCTTGCGATCATTACCGGCTTTTGCGTGATAATGGAAAATTTTTACCCGCCAAAGGAAATCCTGGGGATGGAAATGAATGTGATTCCGCCGGGAACGCATGTGGATGTTTATGAAGCGTATGACATCATGGAAAAAATCAAGGATGCCGCGGATATTCTTATTCCACTGCATGAACCGTCTTTTGCAGCGGTAAGCGAAATACCCGCTCCCGTGTCGTCGTAGGCTGTTGAAGCGTTTCGTCCCAACAACATTGCCACCAGGCTGATCAATCATTTTTCAACCGATATAAAGGGCTGCTGTTTTTTGTCTAATCTTCGTTCGTACCCGAATTCTCACACATCATCACTCCAACCGCCCCGTATGCTGATATCCGGAATCTCGGGTGGTTCCGGCAAAACCTTTGTTTCTCTGGGGTTGGCGCGCGCGCTGGTCAAACGCGGCCTTGTTTTGCGTCCGTTCAAGAAAGGGCCGGATTATATCGATGCCGCCTGGTTGACGCTTGCGGCGCGGGTCGAAGCCTGCAACCTCGATCAGCATCTCATGTCTTCTGCGACTGTCTGCTCTCTGTTCAGCAATAAGATGCATGGCAAGGACATGGCGCTTGTGGAAGGGAATCGCGGTCTTTTTGATGGCGGCGATGAATCCGGCTCGTTATCTTCATCCGAACTGGCACGATTGCTCGGACTTCCCGTGATCCTTGTACTTGATGCCACCAAGATGACCCGTACCGCAGCGGCAATCGTGCACGGCGTGAATATTTTCGAAAAAGATTTGAAACTGGGCGGCGTGATCCTCAACCGTGTTGCCGGCGCTCGCCACGCCGGGCTTTTGCGAGAATCGATCAAGACTTACACCAACGTGCCGGTCTTTGGCACACTGCCCAAGATCAAAAACCCCATCCCGGAGCGCCACATGGGCCTTTGGTCAAACCGGGAAATGCAGGGCCAGGAGGTCATCCTTGACAGTCTTGCAGATATCATGGAGAAACACCTGGATATTCCCGGACTCCTCAGGGTTGCCCGCTGTGCAGCCGATCTTGCGGTGTGCCCGCCGGTGCAGTGGCCCAAAGTCGATGGTGTTGAGGCCTCGACGCGTCCGATCATCGGCGTGATTCGCGATGCCGCCCTATGGTTTTATTATCCCGAAAATATTGAAGCCCTGCAACGCGCCGGCGCCGAAATACGGGAGCTTTCCATCCTGGAGACCGAATCATGGCCTGCCATCGATGGCCTTTATATGGGGGGTGGGTTTCCGGAAACGCTTGCCGCCCGGATTGCCGATAACAAGCCCGTGCGGGATCATGTACGCAATCTGGCCCTTTCGGGTCTTCCCATGTACGC
Organism: Desulfobacterales bacterium; assembly: GCA_007135795.1. GTDB lineage: Bacteria > Desulfobacterota > Desulfobacteria > Desulfobacterales > Desulfosalsimonadaceae > B1SED10-16. Next base: position 12 of record SLIE01000499.1, on the reverse strand, counting down.
CGAATGCGGGGG
>SLIE01000068.1 GCA_007135795.1 Desulfobacterales bacterium | reverse complement strand
GCACGGTTTTATTCGGCCCGGATATTTTGGGTTTTGTTTTGGCAGGCGTCTGTTTATCCGTTTTGGTGGTCAATACCTCTCCCTGATCGTTACGCTGTCGGATTTCGGGTGTTAAGGGGTTTCCGAGCAGCATGGCATCAATGACGCTTCCGAGTTCAAAATGAACAATCATGTGATCACGCCCCTGGATTTCCACAAGCACATCAAACGTGGGGGAAGATTTTCTCTCAAGGATCGTTTTTCGGGTTCTTCGTCTGCGGGCCTCTTCATCGGATATGGTCACCGATGAAATGCCGCCGATTAAATCCGACAAGGTCGGGTTGACCAGCAGGTTTTCCACCGTGTTCCCATGGGCTGTCGCTATCAGTTGGACACCTCGTTCGGCAATCGTTCTGGCAGCAAACGCCTCTTGCTCTGTTCCAATTTCATCGATAACGATTACTTCGGGCATGTGATTTTCCACTGCCTCTATCATAACCGAATGCTGATGGCGGGTCGCCGGAACCTGCATGCGGCGGGCCCGTCCGATGCCTGGATGCGGGATGTCGCCATCTCCTGCAATCTCGTTGGATGTGTCGACGACGACCACCCTTTTTTTCAGATCGTCTGCAAGAACCCGTGCGGATTCTCTTAAAAGCGTGGTCTTGCCAACTCCGGGACGACCAAGAAGCAGAATCGAAAGCCCGCTTTGAATGACATCCTGCAGAATGTCGACCGTGCCGAAAACGGCTCGTCCCACCCGGCAGGTAAGACCAATAATGGCACCAAACCGATTTCTCATGGCGGAAATTCGATGCAATGTTCTCTCGATGCCAGCACGGTTGTCTTCTGTAAAACGCCCGAGCCGGTCGATGATGTAATTTATATCTTCAAGTGTAACGTTTTCGTTGCTTAGTTCAAAAATATCGACCGGAAAACGTGCCTCTGGCGGCCTGCCAAGGTCGATTATGATTTCAATAAGATTGTTGCGGTCCGGGTGTCGCCTGATGGCTTCATGAATATGGGGAGGCATTACCGCCAGTAACAGGTCAATATCATCGGTGGACCGGATGGTTTTTTCTTTCATCGCCTGAGTCATTATTTCTTAAAGTGCCAAGTATATATGGTGCCCGAATTTGAAAAGCATCCATTATTGACGGCTTTGTAAAAAGTCCAATATGTGTGTTACGCGCAATCTCTCAGAATTTGCGGCTTACGCCTTGTAGACATGCGCATGCATTTAAGTGCTCTGGATTATTAAGTATTTCATAAGTATTGATCTTGAGCTTTTTATCAATCCGTCTGAGCCCGATTTTTACAAGATTGTAACTGTTGTGATGCGTCTCAATTCCTGCCTGACATGTACTTCTATATATAAGTAAGGAATAAATCGCGAATTTCAACCCGATGTCGTGGCAGGACGTATTATAAATGCATGTTACAGCTTTTCCACTGTTCCATCGCAGAACATGCGTTGTCCTTTCGCTCAAACTGAATCATTTTTTCAATAAGAAAAGATCGATAAAGCGATAATCAAGGTCTTCCTTATTGACAGCGGCAAACTCATCCTCGATTTTGCAAAATAATTTTTCCAGCGAGTTCGAGGCGTTATCGACAATTTCATGTGGCGCAAGTCCCGTGAAGCTGGAAATCCAGTCCAGAAAATCTGCTTTCACCGAATCCTTGATGCGCCCGGCATTTTTTTCGCTATCCCAAAGAGATCCATAAAACGGCCGGAAGCTTTCAATGGCAATCGGTTCGGGCATATTTACAGGTAAAAGGCCGATTCTGTTTCTCGACCAAAGCGTTAACAATAGATTTTGAAATGTAACAAAGTGCTGATCCGGAAAAGCACTTGTGTCAATCTTGACAAAGGATAAAATCTGATCGAAAATCATTACTTCATTGAGTGCTTCCTCGGCTTTTTTTATGTCATCCATGGACGAAAATTCTCTATAAAGTTGTCCGGATTTATAGTTGTCAAAAAATTTCGGATGTTTAAGCAATAATCCGCCGACATAACCCACCAGGTTTTCTCCCCAAAAGCTGAGCGCCAGCCGATTTTTTGTAAACCAGCTATCTTTGTGCCATCTCAGTGCCTTGTTCTTGAGTTCCAATATCATCGAATACCCGGTGCGAAAGATATCTTCGAGTGGATAAATTTTTATTATCGATGCAGCATGGCTTGCGCCTGGCAGTATTTCCGTTTCAGCTACCCGATGAATTCCAATTTCCAGGTATCCGCATGCCTTATTGACAATTGCATTCAGTTGCTCTTTTCCTCTTACCGGATTTTGATCCGCAGCGATTATCCGGTTGCAGAGAGACGCAAACTCAACCTGTACTTCATCCAGTGTTTCCTGAATATCAATACTCTCCAGGGCTTTCTCGAAAAGCGTGTCGTTTTTAAGCAGGGACGTATGATTGACGGGAACAGGGACCGTGAAATCGGTTTCAATTTTTTCCTGGTGTTTTTTTCTGATTTTTCGGGGTTTCAAAATTGAATAAATGCCGACTGCCTCGTCAAAGGGGAGAAAACCTTTTTCAGCCAACCGGATATTTCGAAAACGAAACGCTTCTTCTTCGCTTTCATCGGGTATTACGGAAGCGGCATGCAGAAGCATTGACTGGTAACGGATGTGATCTTCTTCTGCAATTCGCTGAATCATGGAATAAACAAAATTTTCAAGTTCTTCTTTGTCTTCTTCGTCGTCGATCCCGGCAAATATTTCATTTGAAAAGCGGATGTAAAAGATATCGTCATAGGTGAAAAACCCGTCTTCTATGTCACCGGGGTCGACATCGTGATCGCGCACAATGATTTCGGCAGTCCTGTAGAGGAAATATTCCAGAAGATCGTATTTTTCATTCATGGCCCACTCTATGAACCGGCCGGGTGCCGCCTGATGAAGAAGATTCATCCAGTATACCACGACATCGAGTTGCATCCTGTCCCGATGCCATGATTCTATATCAAGGAGATATTCCCATTGCCGGTTCGAAGCAAGCGCCAGTATCTCCATGGCATCATAGTGGCCGGTGTCATTGATTAAAAAAAAGAAATCTTCTTCTGCCATTGAGTGGACAAGCGCCCTGTTCATGGGATGTTCAAGTATTGCATCCAGGGCTTTTTCCGGTGGCATGGCAAATATCCGTTTCTTGTCCGCAGCAAGTGCGGCCATGCGGGAGCGGTGCTGTTCCTGCAATTGTTGTTCTTCGGTTTTGGAGTCCATATTCATTGTGTGATCCTGATTCTTCAAATTTTCCGGGTATATGCAAAAGACAGAAAAACGCCTTTAACAGGATTGGATCTGACTGTACAGAATTTCAGCCCGGATATTTTATAATACCGTTGTTGCAAAAACGCTTCAACATTTTAATGTCGTAATTGGGCAGCAATGGCGATTCGTATTTTCACCCATGGTGCTGGCCTTCTGAGGGGTGAATGTACACTGTTGACCATTTGTGCCCGGACTGTTGCATAGAGTAATAATAACCACGCAAAGCATACAGAGGAAAAAGAATTTGAATTGCAGCGGGAATTTGTCTGGATTTTACAGGATTTGATTTTTGTGTCAAGAATATCCTGAAATCAGTGCGGGAGATCAGACGAAAGAACAGGCAGGCATTTTTTTCTTTTTAAAGGACAATTTCTCCCGGGCACCACCCGGTTGAAATTGATCATTTTATATGGTCTTATAGGGTCAGTACTGTATAAATGCAAATTGAAAAATACCGTCCCCGTACGCCCCTCCCTTGGGAGCGCCAGGCTCCTGCCTGGCATT
>SLIE01000341.1 GCA_007135795.1 Desulfobacterales bacterium | reverse complement strand
CATCATTTGACAAAGCCATAGAACTCGATCCGAATGATGTTTTTGCGATATATAACGCCGGTTATATCTATCTGCAAAGAAATGAATATGAAACCGTGCTCGATTATTTCATGCGTGCCATTAAAATAGATGCCAATATTTTTGAATTGCTGTTTCATACCGGACGCGTGCTCTATGAACTTGACCGACCCGAGGAAGCGATCTCATACATCAACCGGGCAATACTGGAAACGGAAAACCCCGGCGCCATTGTCTATCGTTATTTTGGCGACTGCAATCTCGCACTCGGACGAACCGATGAAGCCGTTAAAGCTTACAACACTGCACTAAAGCTGCGTCCGGATGATGCGCATTCCCTTTCCGCGTTGGCGCTTTGTTACGAGAATGAAGGGATAAACGCTGAAATCGCGCTTGTGTTTGCCGAAAACGCCACGGAAATCCAGCCCGACAATGGATTGTTTCAACATCGACTGGCCGTCATGTATCTCAACCGAAACAGATTGGAACTTGCGCTCGACCACTTTGAAAGCGCACTTGAATTTGACCACGAAGAATCCGCGGCATATATCGAAAGCACGCGGGACCTGATTACCGGACGTGCGGAGCCGGAAAAAGCGGCAAGCCCTTGAGTCACCGGAAATTGAAGCAGCGTCTTAATCATTATTATCTTTACACCCTTGACATCCTGCGATAAAAGAATCAGTTTGTGTCCGTACGGCATAGGCCTACTATAATAAAAAACTTACGAAAAATAAAAAATTCCGGACTGTTTCCGGCAATGCGCCGGCAGTGCTCAACAGGAGGAGATACATGCCAATATATGAATATTTCTGCGATACCTGTGACCAGAAATTCGAAACACTCATCAGGGGAAAAGAGATCCCCATATGCCCGACTTGCGGAAAAGAAGATGTAAAACGACTCATGTCCGCATGCGGATTCATCAGCAAAGGAAGCGGCGGGGAAACCGTCAGCACAGCCGCGGGCAGTTCCGGTTGCGGCACCTGTTCATCCACAAACTGCGCCAGCTGCGGCATATGAAAAATAACGTCACCATCGGGACACGCGGCAGCAAGCTGGCTCTCTGGCAGGCCGAATGGGTGAAAGCCGAACTGATCCGGCATCACCCCGGACTGGGCGTTGACCTTGAAATCATAAAGACAAGCGGCGACAAGATAACCGATGTCCCATTGGCCAAAGTTGGCGGCAAGGGGTTGTTTGTAAAAGAAATCGAAGAGGCATTGCTGGATAAACGGGTCGATCTCGCTGTTCACAGCATGAAAGACATGCCCGGGGAAATGCCCGATGGGCTGTGGATTTCATCCATACCCAAGCGTGAAACCCCTTATGATGTGCTCATCACCAGGAATGGCCACAGCGTTGAAGGATTGCCTAAAGGTGCGGTAATTGGGACCAGCAGCCTTCGAAGAGCCTCGCAACTGCTCTGTTTCCGGCCGGATCTTCGTATAATCGCGCTTCGCGGCAACCTGGATACCCGGCTCAAAAAACTCGAGTCTGAAAATCTGGATGCAATTGTTCTGGCGGCAGCAGGGATGAAGCGACTGGGTATGGCGGACAGAATCACCCAGGAATTGCCCCCGGATATCGTTCTTCCCGCTGTCGGACAAGGGGCGCTGTGCATCGAAACCAGACAGAACGACACTCGTATCAACAAGATGGTCGCATCGTTCCACCACGAGGTGTCAGCGCACGCCGTACTGGCTGAACGGGCTTTCCTGAAGTTGCTGCAAGGCGGTTGCCAGGTACCTGTTGCGGCATACGCGTCCATCGACTCAAATAATGAGCTCTCTATTACCGGGCTGGTGGCTGAAACGGATGGATCTGTCGTTTATAAAGACAATTTAAAAGGTGACCCCAAAAAAGGTGTCCTTCTGGGTGAAACCCTCGCCCAGCGTCTGATCGATCGCGGGGCTGCGGAAATCATTGAAAGACTTATAAAACAGGCGGAACAGCAATGAGCGGAAAAGTATATCTTGTCGGCGCCGGCCCGGGGGACCCCGGACTTGTCACTCAAAAAGGGATCGATTGCATTGCCGCGGCCGATGTGATTATTTATGATTTTCTGGCATCAAAACAACTCCTTTCATTTACCGCTGAAAAAGCCGAGCGGATATATGCGGGAAAACAGGGCGGCGATCACACACTGACCCAGGACCGCATAAACGCCCTGATCGTGGAAAAGGCACTTGCCGGCAATACCGTGGTACGCCTCAAAGGGGGCGACCCGTTTATTTTCGGTCGCGGTGGTGAAGAGATCGAAGCCCTTGTGGCTGAAAATATATCGTTTGAAATTGTCCCGGGCGTAACCTCGGCCATTGCTGCCCCGGCTTATGCAGGCATCCCGTTGACCCATCGGCAGTATACGTCCTCCGTCACATTTATTACCGGCCATGAAGACCCTGACAAAACCGAATCCCTTATCAATTGGGAAGCGATTGCCAATACCGGCGGCACGCTGGTCTTTTTAATGGGTGTTAAAAACCTTGCCCGGATAACGGAACGCCTCACGAAACACGGCATGGACCCGGCAATGCCCGCGGCACTTGTCCGCTGGGGAACCACAACCACGCAACAGACCGTAACCGGAACGCTTGCCACAATCAATGAAGATGTTGCAAAAGCCGGGTTAACGGCGCCATGCATTATTGTGATAGGGCAAGTGGTGACGTTGCGGGAAAAAATGAAATGGTTTGAAAATCGCACGCTTTTTGGTAAACGCATCGTGGTGACACGGGCAAGAAAACAGGCCAGCGACATGGTGAAAAAACTTTCAGACTTAGGTGCCGAGTGCCTTGAAGTGCCGGTTATCCGAATCAGGGTGCCGGACGACACCACCCTTCTCGATCAAGCCATTGCCACTATTCAGAAATATGACTGGCTGATATTTACCAGCGTAAACGGCGTGGACGTGTTTTTCTCCCGCATGGACGCCATGGGGAAAGACACCCGTGCGCTTGGACACGTCAAAACCTCCGCAATCGGCCCTGCAACTGCTGACCGAATGCGCGCCAATGGATTGAACGCCGACATCGTGCCCGAGAGTTTCCGTGCCGAATCCGTGGTCACCGCTTTTGAAAAACTCGATATGGCAGGGAAAAAAGTTCTTCTGCCCCGTGCGGCAGGCGCCCGGCCCGTCCTTCCGGTGGAGCTCGTTAAAATGGGTGCGACCGTGGATGAAATCATTGCCTATACCGCTGTTTCGGAGACCACTGAAACCGCTCCGTTAGTGGAAGGTCTTCGTGAAAAAACGATCGACATGGTGACATTTACCAGCTCATCGACCGTAACCAATTTCAAGGCGCTTCTGCCGTCGGACGAGTTTGAAGATCTGATTTCAGGCATCACCATCGCCGCAATCGGTCCGATCACCGCTGATACTGCTCGGGAAAATGGTTTTCACGTGAACGTTACGGCGGACACATACACCATTGACGGATTGTGCGAGGCGATTGTCAATTATTACGAATCATAACGCGAGTTTTAACTACTCCCCATGATCGTGTCGCTTGGCATTGCACAAAGGACCTCGGGCGAATAACCGCAATGCAAACATGTCGCTTACACCGAAAGCCGGGTTCTACCCGGCTTCACCTCTTTTCCCCTGCCATATTGCGTTCGGCAAAATAAATATTACCTTATTTTAAGATGGTTTTATCCATTCGTACCTATTTGAACTGTGTCGGCGTTCATCGACGTGACAATCTCGTACACAGTCGCGAGCAGACGACTTAATCCAAAGTCCGGTTCAAAACTTGCGCAATCCCGAGTAATGCAGATTGTTTAAGACTCGCAGGGGGGAGGAGTGAATCGAAGCCCAACCTGCAAAGGCGCACAGGCGCAGATATTGGACAATCCTTTTTCGATATCGTTCATCTCTATACTGCGGAGTTCATCTCTATGGATGAGGTGCTATTAAAACTGCCTTTTTTTGTTGACCGCATGAAATCGATCAAGGAATCGTTAATCTCAAATATTGTATTGATCGGTCAGACTCCCGGGCCTACATTTGCCGAGGATGCCCGGGGAGATCTTTTTCTGGAGCGGCTTTCGGGGTCAGGTATTGATGAGTGCGGCAAGGACCAGATCAAAAATGCGATCGGAATCATCCGGGGAAATGACGGGAAAAACAGCCCGCCTATTTTTTTGACGGCCAACCTGGACACGGTCTATTCAGCAGATGATGTGGATCACAACTATACCGTACGGAAAAACACCATATCCGGTCCCAATGTACTTGACAATACCGTAAGTCTTGGCATTCTCGCCACCCTTCCACAGATTTTCCGCCACCTGGATCTGACATTTTCCTCTGATATCGTGATTGCGGGCGTCACCCAGTCCATCGGCAGAGGGAACCTGAAAGGGATACGTCACCTGTTGAATCACTGGACAGGCCCCATTCTCGGAGGGCTCATCATGGAAGGGCAGAAACTCGGTCATTTCAATTATTATTCCGAAGGGATTATCCGGGGTGAAATTTCCTGCGACATTTCCACCAAAGGACAATTTATCAATCACAAATTTAAACCCAATGCCATACTGATCCTCAATGAAATAATCAATGAACTCCTTTTCATAAACCTCCCGCAGCGGCCCCGCTGCCGCATTATCATCGGTCGAATCAAGGGCGGCCACAAGCATGGCGAGATTGCCTGCGACGCGAATCTCGGTTTCGAGATCCAGAGTGACTCCGATGAAATGGTGAAAAACGTATTCGGCAAAATTGAGGATATTGTAGAAGGTATCGGGCACGAACATTCAGTCGCCCTGAAAATCGAAACTTTGACGGTACAAAACGCGGCCGCGCTGAAATTCGCCCATCCCCTTGTTAAATGCGCGGTTTCGATCATGAAAACACTCGGCTTGAAGCCTATCAGCGAATCCAGTGAATCAGAGCTTTCCGTGTTTCTGTCCCGGAACATCCCCGCCCTTGCACTGGGGATTACCACCGGGTCAAGCGCGCACCTGGAAACTGCAACCATGCGAATCAACCCCATGTTTACGGGTATTACACAAATATTGGGCCTCATCATGGCGATGGACATGGGTTTCTGCGATGACAGATAAGAACTGGTTACACTATAACACTTTTCATCACTCGAATTTTAGTGATATTGGAAAACTGGTCGAAAAAAAAAATCTTGCCGAGCTAACCATATCTCTATGCATGCCCGCACTGAACGAAGAAAAAACCATCGCCAAGCAAATCGTTATAATGAAAGCGGAATTGATGACGCGATATCCGCTGATTGACGAAATTGTTGTCGTGGACTCGGGCTCAACAGACAAAACATGTGAAAACGCAGCGACTTACGGAGCAATTGTATATGCCGCAAAGGACATACTGCCGGAATTGCCCGAGTTCAGGGGAAAAGGGGAAAACCTCTGGAAAGCACTTTATGTTACCAAAGGCGATATTATTATTTATCTGGATTCGGACATCACCAACATTCATCCTCGCTTTGCGTATGCCTTGCTGGGGCCATTGCTTTTGGGCAATCACATTAAATACGTTAAAGCGTTTTATGATCGTCCCTTGCTGGGTGAAGACGCAAAAATCAGACCGACCGGGGGGGGCAGGGTTACCGAACTGGTAATCCGCCCCATGTTTTCACTGTTTTTTCCGGAACTGACTCAGATTCTCCAACCCCTCTCAGGGGAATATGCCGGATACCGGGAGTTGCTGGAAACCATTCCCTTCCCCATCGGCTACGGCATAGAAACCAGCCTGATCCTGGATATTTTTAAAAAGTACGGCCTGGATGTCATGGCCCAGGTGGATCTCGGCAGCAGGGTTCACCGGAATCAGGACACCAAGGCGCTTGGGAAAATGGCTTTTGTCATAATGAGAACTTTTTTTAACCGCATCGAGAATTATGATCTGGTGAAAATTCGGCAAAACGTGTATAATGAGTTGATTCAATATCAAAAGGTGCCCGGGCATTACCAGAGGGAAACTTTCTGTATCAAGGGTCATGAACGCCCACCAATGATAGAAATACCCGAATACAGAAAAAAATTTAACATATCGGATTTTTAACCAGATGAACCAAAGCGTCGAACGTATCACCGGGAATCACCTGAAAGACACTTACCACCGACTGATCAATTATTTACGCATATCAATAACAGACCAATGCAATCTCAGGTGTATTTATTGCACACCAAAAGGGCCGGTTGAAAAACTCCCCCACAACGAAATTCTAAGGTATGAAGAAATCCTCAAAATAGTAAGGATTGGTGCCGGACTCGGCATCACCAAAGTAAGAGTTACCGGCGGAGAGCCGCTCGTGAGAAAGGATTGCGACGATTTTTTGGCAAAACTGGCTGAAATACCTGGAATAAGCGACATATCTCTCACCACCAATGGTATCTTACTTGAAAAGCATCTGGATCATCTCCGTGGCATTGGCATAAAGCGCCTTAATATCAGCCTGGACACACTCGATGCCGGCAAATACAAACGAATCACCGGTCAAGATGCGTTCGACCGCGTATGGTCTGCAATTTCAAAAGCACTTCAAAAAGGTTTTTCCCCAATTAAAATCAATGTGGTGGCCATGAACGGGATCAACGACGATGAACTGAAAGCGCTTGCCACCCTGACCCTGAAATATCCGCTACACGTCCGGTTCATAGAGCAGATGTCCTATTTCGATCCGGACGCCGGACAATCTAAAGCCCTTGCGGAAGATGACATAAAATTAATTATAGCCCCCCTTGGGGAACTCGAGTCCTGCGAAAGAAACAAAAAATATGGACCCGCCTCGCGATACCGCCTGAAGGGGGCCGAAGGTGAAATCGGATTTATCAGCCCCGTTAGTCACCATTTCTGCAAGTGGTGCAACAGACTCAGACTGACATCCGATGGCTGCCTGCGCAGTTGCCTCCTGTCCGATATTGTAACCGATATTAAAACCCCGCTCAGGAATGGCGCAACCGATGCCGAACTTGCTGCCGCAATTGTCGAGGCAGTGGCCAAAAAACCGCTCGAAAAGAGCTGTTCCGGAACCCATACCGGATCACGCATGTTTTCCATTGGCGGATAGTGACCGGCAAATCTCCTTACCGGCAAATCTTCTTTTCGTAAAAAACAAAACACAGATTGATAGAACTGAAAAAATACGATACCGTTATTCTTTTAAAGAAACGCCGCGAGAACCGAAACAAGGAAAAGAAATGAACCGACCCGGCTATTCTATGTTCACGACCCGATGTTTTCAATTAATTCTTTTTACCGTGCTTTCTCTGTGTATGGTTCTTACACCCCCTGTTTATGCGAAGGGAGAAAGGGAAGTCACTCTGGAAGAAGCCTATCACAGTGCCCTGAAGCACAATGAACTTATATCGGCATCCGCCTCCCGGATAGATCAGGCACGAGAAGATATCCGGATCGCCCGTGCACCCATGCTGCCCCAGATACAACTTCAGGGTCGCTCCATCAGGCGAAAAGAGACCTCGATCGTGCCGGGTCAAAACGGCGGAACGGGTGGCACAGTACCCACTTTTCCGGATCGTTACAATGAGTTGAGCCTCCACGGATCACAGATTCTCTTCCAGGGCGGTCAACTGATGCTCGGCGTGGCGGCAAGCAGACACGTGGCCCGGCGTAGTGAATTCGAGGATTACCGGACACGCCAGCAGATTCTCTTTACGGTTTCCAACAGTTTCTACAATGTTCTGTTTGCCCGGCGATCCAGCGAGATTGCAGAAAGCCAACTTTCCCGGGCCAGGCAGCATCTTGAACTGGCGGAACAGCGCTATCAGGTCGGCTTGGTCGAAAGGACGGCGGTACTAAGAGCGCAGGTCGAAGTTGCGGCAGCCATGGAAACGATGGAACAGGCCAGAAACAATTACGCCATATCCATGGAACAGCTTGCCCTTGAAATGGGCATACCAGCCCCTCCCGATTCGGTGAAGGAGCCGGATGAAATTAAGTTGGACAATATTCCCGTTGAAACACATCTTGAATATGCGTTCAAAAATCGCCGGGATCTGATGGCATCTGAAAGAGGACTACTTGCGGTTCAAAAACAGGTGGAAGCGGAAAGACGCAGTTTTTTCCCCACTCTGTCCATCGAAGGGACCTATTCCCGGGTGGACGATGACGCTGTGTACTACGGAGACGATTACACCTGGCAGGCAGCCCTGGTTCTCACGTATCCATTGTTTACCGGCCTGAGGGACACTGCGCAAATCGCCCGTGCAAGGGCAAGCGAATCCGAAATGCAGGCCGCCTTCAATCGAATTAAACAGGAAATACGCGTTGATGTGCGATCCGCATATGCTAATATTCAAACCCGGAAACAAATGGTCAGGTTCTTTGACGATCAGCTCAAATCGGCGAATGCAAACTATGAACAGGTAAACGCGATGTTCCGGGAAGGGCTTGTGACGACCATCGATGTCATGGATGCACAAACAGCTTTGACCGAGGCTGAACAGGGGCTTGCAAGTGCATATTATCAATTGCAACTCGACAAGCAAAGTCTTCTGCTTGCAACAGGCGTTTTTCAACAGACTCTGATCAACTAGATCCTTCTAAAGCGGCGATTTTCAAACGCCATGCCCTTTTTCAGATGTCTCTTCTTCACAAAGCATTTCCCCTATTGCGCATCGGAATCAAGAAAACGGGCCAGTATCTGATACAACGCCGGTTTGCGGATAGGCTTCGAGATGTAATCATCCATCCCGATGGCCAGGCACTCATCGCGGTGTTCTTTCATTGCATGAGCGGTCATGGCAACAACCGGTACGCCGGCATATCCTTTTTCCCGAAGTACCTTGAGCGCCTCAAAGCCATCCATCTCCGGCATCTGTATATCCATGAGAATGAGATCAAAATCTTCCGGACAAGCCGTATAGGTTTCAATTGCCTCCCTGCCGTTTTCCACCAGCACAACCTGGCATCCAACCTTTTTGAGCATCATATCGATCAGCTTTTGATTGACCACATTATCTTCCGCAACTAGAATTCGAGCCGGGGAAAATCTCGTTTCATCACTTTTCTTATCAGCAACCGATATTCGTGACAAAACAGGCGTCTCCTTTACGCTTGCCGTTACCTGCGCAAGCACTTCAAAAAGACGTTCCCGTCGCACCGGTTTGATAATGGATTGTTGAAACCCCGCCTGGTTGAACATTTCCGGATCACGCTCCGTAAGGTAGGATGCAGCGATCAATTGAAGCTTGGCGATCCTGGGATTTTCCGAACCCCGAATCTGCCTTGCCACTTCGTATCCGCTCATTCCCGGCATGTGAATATCGATAATGCAGGCTTCAAACGGATTCCCCGCCACAATCGCACGTTCAAGCGTTGGCACCACTTCCATTCCCGAACGAAGATCGCTCACACGGACATCCGCGGATTTCAATGCACTGGTAATGATATCAAGATTGGTCTGGTTATCATCCACCACAAGTATCTGCTTACCGGAAATGGGCGCAGCCATTGACTTCCAAGATTCTTCCCGATTGGAACACTTCAGCCACGCGGTAAAATAAAACGTTGACCCGACATCTGTTTCGCTTTCCACCCATATGTCGCCTTTCATGAGAAGCGCCAGTTTTCTGGAGATGGAAAGCCCAAGTCCGGTCCCCCCGTATTTACGCGTCGTGGATCCATCGGCCTGTCGAAATGGTTCGAAAATGATATTGCGATTTTCTTCATCAATACCAATGCCGGTATCATGGACGGTCGCCATGATCAAAACATGGTCTTCGCTTTTTTCCACAACATTTATACCAAGGCTGATTTCCCCTGATTCGGTAAATTTCGGGGCATTGGCCATCAGGTTGATCAATACCTGCTGGAACCGGGTCGGGTCGCCCATAAGATAAGCCGGGACCTCCTCCCCTATTTTGCAAACCAGTTCTATCGGTCGCTCTCCGATTTGGGGACGGATAAGTTCGCAAACATCATAGGCAAGGAGTTCGGGTGAAAAATCGATATTTTCAAGTTCAAGCTCACCGGATTCGATTTTGGAGAAATCGAGAATGTCATTGATAAGAATCAGGAGCGCTTCGCTGCTGGTTCTTATGGTCCGGGCAAAATCGAGTTGGGATTCATTCAAAGGGGTATCGATCAGTATATCGGTAAACCCGATAACGGCATTCAAGGGTGTTCTTACCTCGTGGCTGACATTTGCCAGAAACTGGCTTTTGGCCTGATTGGCTTCATCCGCCTTTTTGGCCTGAATGCGCGCTTCTTCAATGGCTTCTTCCAGCCACAAGTTGGTTTTCATCAAGTCAGCGGTCCGTTCCCGTACCATATCATCCAGGTGATCCCGGTGCTTTTTCAGCTCCAGCGATGTTTTCCGCTGTTCTTCCACCGCATTTTCAAGATCCCGGTTTTTGATCTTGAGTTCCTCGGTCAACACTTCATTTCTTTCAAATACCCAGGAAAAGCGGCGCAACAGATTCTTTTCGATCCGCTCATGACTATTCCCGACAGCCACTTCCGCTTCAAGTTCATCAATTTTTTCATAAATCCGGGAAAGCATATTAAACCATGGCCGCCAGTGGAGCGGAACGGCATTGATCACATCCGGATCAATTGCTTTTTCCCTGTAACCCGCGACAAGCGAATCGACCATACGTCTTGAAGGCTGAATGAAGCGGGTATAAACAAACACGATAAGCAAAACCACCAAAAGACTTGTTATTGCCAGCAATGGAATAACTGCGGGTATTTCGGCACGCAAATACAAAAAAACAGCAGCAAGCATCCCAATGATCAAAACCGCCTGAAGCCAGAAAATCTGTTCCATGTGTCTGGATAACGACGGTGCCCCCACGTTTCCGTTTTCGTCTGTCGTGTTTTCAGAGGTGGTCATGGTTGTTTTCATAGAATTGTCGTTGCCTCTGTGTTACGACTCCGGTGATATTGAAACTGCATGGTGGTCGATCCGATCTGAATCATATCGAATTCTCTGAGAAGAACTTCCGTGCGTATCGGCTGTGAGTTGACGAGTGGCGGTTTGCCGCTCACCGGATTCAAATAATACCCATCCTGCTTCTTTTTAACCTCAGCGGCGTTCCCTGCCGCAAACCACCCCTTTAGAACGATATCGGAATCCGGATCTTTTCCGATCGTAACCACCGGCTTGTCAAGGAACAAGGGCTGGCAGTCCGCTTTTAGCATATTCAATACACCCATGACATTCTTCTGCTTTTCACGCTCGGCAAAATCAGCCACGCTTCGGGCAATCCGGCTGCGGTGATACGGTGTGTCAATGTGCATGGTAGCGCCCTGCTCCACAACATGCTGGTCAGAAGGTTGTTTTTCATCTTCCTTGTAGATGAACTTGAGATTATGATTGCCGATCGAAATAACATCATCCTGGGCCAATCTGCGGGAAATAACAAGCTCCCGGTTAACGAACGTCCCGTTTCTGCTTTGAAAATCCGTGATGTAGAAGAAGCCACCATCATAATCTATTTCCGCATGTACGGCGGAAACCGCTGAATCCACGACATTGATATCATTTTCAGGACTACGGCCAATACGTAGTTGTTTGTTTTCATGGACTCTGTACTTCATAATTTTTTCATTGTTGCGGAAAACAATAATATAAGGCATAATTTATTACCTTTGCAAAGTTGATGCATTCGTAAAAAAATACAAATCGGTAAGATGGATATTAAAAGCTTATCGGTCAATCGATTCAAATTTTAAATCGCATTTTAAACTACCATCAGCAATCCGCTTGACATTGAACTCTTACATCTGCATATCTACAACCAAGTTCTTGGAATCGTAACAGGTTAAATAATGGTGGTATACATAATAGTATTCCGAGCAAATCTAAAATTCCTATAACGAAGTCAATGGGACTTTTTACGACACCATCAGTTTTGATTCAGTTTAACTATATGTAAGTTGATAATTGAGGTCAACATTGAAATGATTGCCATAATAATCATTTAGTATTCAAAATCATAATCATACGATGAATGCCAAAAGCCAAAAGAAAGAGTGTAAAGGTCATGCCAAGACAAATCAGCAGTACTATTTCGGGGAATTGACTTAATGCAAAAATCGCCAAATGATGTCAAACCGCTTCTCCGGTATTTTGTAAAGATTTTCAAATTGCATGTTACCGGAGATTGCAATTCACCGATCCCGGTAAGAGTAATTCCGGTAGTTGAAAAAATTGTGGGTGAATCCATATACGAATTCAAAATGCGTTACCGGTCCGCATGGAAATCCCGCAGAATGAGCATCGAATCTTTAGGAGAAAAAGTAGAAAGCAAAAGCACCTGCTACAAGGTCATTTATGACGACATGCTGGTCATCAAGATACCCCCCCGCCCCATTACGGATTTCAATGCCTACCTCGACCACATTAACCGTGAGCATGCAATCGCCAGGCGTATTCAGAAAACCATCCCTTGCGTTTACCCGCAACTGGGTGCCATTCTGAAAAAAATCCCGCTGATCCGGCTGGCGTCTTATGTAAGACCGGAAGACTCCGAACAGGAATACATCAATCTTCTTCAAAAGCACCCTTCGTTACAGCATTTTCTTAAAATAGGAGATGGATTTGTTTTTTTCATGACGCTTTCAAAATACCAGTTTTTCAACCAGGTCATTGATTCCATCCATCATGTCCTTGAGCATACCCGGCAGGAAATAGCAAAAAATGGTCCCGAAGCGATTTCAGACCTGATCGTGTTCGAGTCTCTCTATGGCGCTAATAATGACCGTATTTATTATGAAATGAATGCGTTTGCGGAATCTTACAACAAGGCGATAGAAAAAATTCTTCAGGACACAGGGTTTCCCCGGGCCATCCCGGATTTCCGGAAACAGGAGTGGTTGTTTACCCACCTGGCCGGGTTGAGGGGGGAGATCGATCCGGAAAATCTTCCGAAGGATATTTGCGATGAAATAGAAGAAAAAACCCGGCAATTGGTGGGATCAAAAAGACCCGTAATGGAAGAGTTCCGAAAGCTGGTGCACAAGATCGCAAAGGACAAGAACTTTAATAACAACCGGCAACGCGTAAAAGGACTTATCATAAATATTCTGGAGCTTTTGTACCACCTGAAAAACCGTCACACGGCAATACGGGATCTGAAACCCGACAACATCTATGTGGCGGCTTTTCTTGACGGTGCCGATCATGTGCTCGCAAACCCCGGTGCATATGATCTAGGCCTGATCGATCTGGAAACCGCGCTATGCTTTAAACCAGGGAAGGATGGAAGATTTGAGCAACCCCTCCTGGCGGGCACGCCATCTTATGCGACGCCCTCTCACATATTCGGCAACAGGATATTGCGGGCTGTTTACAAAAATGAACTGTCGCGCATTTTTTTTCTCCAGGACATGCAGGCGGCAATGGTCATGATTTTCAAGGTGCTGACAGGCCGCACCCCGTTTGTCAAAACATCACGTCTGATGCCGGAAATCAGCCGTCTCAAAAAAAAGAACCTGCAAAATTTTGAAAACCTGCACAAGGTTTATCAAAACGCCAACCGCAGATTCTGGAAAACCGCTATCCACGAGTTTGCCCAGCAGGTACAGAAGTACAAATACAGGCTCGAAGATGTGGAGATCGAGCTTCCCCGACATCTCAAAAAGTTCCTGGCGGCGGAATACAAGCATGAATTGATGTTAATGGGTCAAAGCTGGGATAAGAACAAGGGTCAATACGACCATCTTGCGCTCAGGGCGATAGAAGCCCCGATACAATGCGACTTTCTGGTTGAATTCCTGTTCAACCGGGTTTTCTTCGGGATGAATCAACCTGAATGGGAAAATAAAAAAAAGGCGGTAAAAGTAACACACACCCTTGCCTGACACAGTGTGCAATTCGCCCGCAGTTACCGTTTTTGAAGTGTTACCGAACAGAACTGGAAAAACAAATCAAGACCGGATACGGGTCATTTGTATCAACACGGGTGCACTGAAGTAATTAAAGCTTCATTTTACGGGTATTTCTATAACCTGTGCCGTCAAAACCGTGATTAATTCTTCAATAGCGGAATATAACAT
>SLIE01000496.1 GCA_007135795.1 Desulfobacterales bacterium | reverse complement strand
TTTTTCCATCAGAGGAAGCAGCTCTCAAGGCGCTTTCCGAGAAGGTGTAAAAAATGGAAGCCGCAAGCACGATCAGGCTGACGATTGAAAGCAAAATAGAAAATGTTGCCCTTGTCGGCAGTGCAGTGCGGGGTATCGCCGACATGCTGTCCATTGACACCGTCAGCAGCTATCATCTTGAGCTTTGTGTGGTGGAGGCGGTAACCAACGTGACGAAACATGCCTATGATTCCGAAGCCGGGCATTCAGTGGAAGTGGATATCCTGCTCCACCGGGATCGGATGACTTTCAGGGTTTACGACAACGGGAAAAGCATAGATCTGTCAAAAATCGAGCCTTTGCGCTTTGACCCGCAGAAAGTGGAAACGCTGCCCGAGCGGGGGATGGGGGTCTTTATCCTGAAGACCCTCATGGACGAGATCCGCTATGAAACCAAAAAAGGACGAAACATTCTGACCATGATCAAGTACCTGGAGAAACGGTGATAACTGTATAAATCCAGCGCCTGTCCGATGTGGCAGAAGCGCTCTTGCGCTTACTCATACGTCACATGAAGATGATCAAGGTAATGTAACAACCCCGCCGTCTGTTTTTCAATCATCTCCGGGTCTTTGTTTTTCGCCGCTTCTTCAAGTGCTCTGCCAAATTCGGTGATCTCCGCAAACCCATAACCGCCGCCGCTTCCTTTCATGCCGTGACCTATGATCCTTACGGTTTCGTAATCCCCGCGCGCCAAAGCAGCGGGTATACTGGTGGCGTCTTTTCGTCTGTTTTCAAGATATCCGGGGATGAGGTCGGCAAGATCGCGCTCTATGCGTACATCAATCTGTTGATCATTTTCCTGTGCCATGAGGTGACGCCCTCCCGTAAATTCCGCGATAGCGTCTAAGAAAACCTTCTTTTTGATCGGTTTCACCAAATGAGCATTACACCCGGCATCAAGGCTCTTTTGCCGGTCTTCCTTAAACGCATAGGCTGTCAATGCGACAATGGGCGTTTTTGGAACCGAACGTGCCATTTCCCATCTCCGGATTTCCCGGGTTGCCGTGTACCCATCCATCACGGGCATCTGGATATCCATGAAAATCAGGTCGTACGTATTTTCTTTAGATTTTTCAACGGCGATCGCGCCATTTTCGGCTATATCAATCCGGTAGGGGCTGTTTTTTAAATAAGATAGCAGGAGCAGGCGATTGTCCTCGGAATCCTCGGCCAGAAGGATGCGCAATGCCCGGCGATCCTCGAGAAGATCCGGTGGTGGCGGTGCCGGCATGTCGCTGGTGGTGGCTACCCTGCATACGGCTGCCAGGACGGCTTTCTTGAGTTCAGCACGTTTGACCGGTTTCGTCAGGTAGTTCCAAATATTCAGATCACGTAATCTCTGGGGGTCGCCCCTTCCCAGGTCCGAGGTGATCATGATAATCGATGCATCGGCAATTGCAGGATTATTCCGAATACGTTCCGCGACACTGCAACCGTCAAGACCGGGCATCTGGTAATCAAGCAACACCAGATCAAAAGGCTCATCTTTTTGCCAAGCCCGTTCCATTTCGGCGATTCCTTTTTCCCCGCCTTCCGCCTCCACGGGATTACTTCCCCACCCGGATAAGATCTCCCGAAGAATCATTCGGTTGGTCGCGTTATCATCTATGATGAGAATCTTGAGGCCAATGAGCTTTCTTTCATAAAATTCAGTGGGTTCAGCTGAAGGTCTGTGCTCCTTTTGGATATCGAAACACGCGGTAAAAGTTACGGTTGTTCCCTCCCCTTCACGGCTCTCGATCCATATACGCCCATTCATCAACTCCGCCAGGTGTTTGGAAATGGAAAGTCCAAGCCCGGTTCCACCGTATTTCCGGGTTGTGGAAGAATCGGCCTGGATAAATTTATCAAATAGTGCATCGATGTTATCTTGTGAAATCCCGATTCCCGTGTCGGATACAGAAAATACCAGTTCCGTTTTTTCATGCTGTTCTGAATCGTTCCCGGCAACTGATGGTTTTTCCGCCACCTGCCGTCTCACATGAACCACAATCTCACCCTTTGCTGTGAACTTGATGGCATTACCAATGAGATTTATCAGGACCTGTTGGAGCCGGACAGGATCACCAATAAGATCCACGGGTACATCGGGGAGGATATGACAGGCCAGTTCCAGCCCCTTGTTATGAGCCCGGACGGACAATCCATCAGCTGTTCTTTCGATGACTTCCCGAAGGTTGAAATCAATGTATTCAAGCTTGAGATATCCTGCCTCAATTTTGGAAATATCAAGAATGTCATTGATGATATTGAGAAGATTTTCACCCGCGCTTCTGAACACGGAAACATAGCGCTGCTGTTCGGGAGAAAGGGGAGTTTCCTGCAAAAGTTCCGACATGCCGATGATGGCATTCATGGGCGTCCGTATTTCATGGCTCATGCTTGACAAAAAATTACTTTTGGCGCGATTTGCGGCTTCAGCTTCTTCTTTGGCTTTTAACAATGCCTGTTCAGCCTGTGCCAGGTAGTACTCGCTGAACTGATTGATAGAGTGTCTCAGACAGATGTTGAGTTTCCTCAACGCATCGATCAGGGCATCGCCTCCCAACTCCCGGACAAGAATGGGGGTCAAAATCGTTCGATAAAGCTCGAAGGCCTGCTGAACTTCCCAGAGGAAAAATCCGTCTGCGATCCGCTTCTTGCAGAGATCGGCAATAAATGTATCAACTTTGGCGTAATTTCCGTGCACGATAACATCATAATACCCCTCACTGGCTCGCGATGTGGAATTCACGAGTTCATCAAACGTCCGGTTGGCATAGCGCTCGCTTACTTCCGCTTGAATGCGGCGTGCCCAGAGCAAGGGCAATGTTTTCGAGTGGTGTTGTAATATATCGGCAAGGTTCATGTCTGTCCGAAAAGATTCCGAGGTATGATCGCCTTTATCAAAACAAAGGTCCATCACCTTAATTGACCATTATTTCCGGCCTGATTATTCTCAGGTTCTCCTTGTCAGCTTTTTCCGGAGCGGTCACCATCGCAGGTATCACTTATATCTAAAAGTCTGTCGCGTTCTTTCCTGGATTTTTTTTCAGGAATTTCATCGACGCCACTTTCAGTCGGCGGATATTCGGTGGATTCAGAGACCGTGCAAACGGGTGTGCTTTTCATTGCGTGCATGACGGCATCGTAATCGGGCTCCTGGCCAATTTCAGGCACCAATTGGGTGTAAATGACACGATGTCTTTCGTCAAGCGCGACAACCGTCCTCGCGAACAGTCCCCTAAAGGGCCCATCTTTTATTCTGACGCCATACGCCTGCCCAAAATCATTATTTCTGAATTCAGACAAAGAAGTAACGTTATCGATCCCTTCATTCTTGTTGAACCGGTCATGCGTAAACGGCAGGTCTTTTGAAATGCAAAGCACCTTGGTATTAACAAGTTCATTGGCTATTTCATTAAACCGGCGAACTGATTTCGCACATACCAGGGTGTCAACGCTCGGAAAAACATTCATTATCACCCTTTTTCGCGCCAAATCGGAGAGTCGCATATCGGACAAATCGGTCGCCACAAGAACAAAATTAAAAGCGATTGCTCCGATTACAGGTAGATTGCCGCTTAATTGAAATGCTTTTCCGTTTAACGTTACCCGTGTCATCGAATTTCTCCTCTTCTGCGAAACAACGATTGCTAAAAAGATTGCGGTATTTTCCACAAAATTAAGATCAGTGGCTTCATAAAATCACATCATCAGGAAATTACCGGATTCATATTTTGGAGCCAAGGCATCACTTTA
>SLIE01000080.1 GCA_007135795.1 Desulfobacterales bacterium | reverse complement strand
TATTTCCATGACGCGGCGGCGTACCATCAATTTACCGTGCTGCACGAAGTGCTCCCGGAACAAGGGATGATTTGCGGGTGACGGTACTGCGTTTCAGCTATCGGCAGATTCAATACGGCACGGTAGATACCGGTGTACCGGGGTCCCCAGGGGGTCCCGGTTCGTGCTCCTGGTCAAGCGGTTGACATTGATCCCGTAGACGTGGCCGTCGTAAATCAGCCCGAAGCCGTGCGGTATGAGGACGGTCCCCCGGCGGATCTGATCCGACACTTCCAGTTCGCCCTGCTCGCTCCCGGCTTCCGTGGTGACTTTTACGGTTTGGCCGTCGATCAGTCCCATTGCCTGCGCATCCGCCGGGTGCACCGAAACCGTGCAGGCCCTCTTTCCTTTGTTCCACTCGGGGTTTCGCATCAGGGTGTTCATGTTGTACCGGGTGTGTCGGCCGGCGTTCAGGATCAGTGGATAGTCGTCCGGCAGTTTCAGGTCTTTGGCTTCACTTGCCGCATTCAGGTTTTTCGCGTCCGCTTCAAGTTCGGGGATATGGACTTCGATTTTTCCCGAGGGGGTTTTAATGGCGTCGAAATTTTCTTCTGGATCGACTTTGCCTACCCAGAGCCCTTCCGGATGGTCCAGCAATGCCTGAAAGATCCTGTCTCCCTGGTCCATCCCGGGTTCAAACCCGATCCTGGCGGCGTTTTTCCGAAACGCTTTGGGCGCGGTCATGAGGACCCCCCATGCGGCGGCCAGGGCGGCGCTGTCCCATTGTTTTCCCAGGGTTTTGGCCAGGACAAACGGCATGGCAGGGAGGGCTTTGGGTTCGGTCGCGCCCCATTCCATCAGTTTTGCGCCGAATGTCATCCGGTCGCCTTTTGCCGCTTCCGTCAATGCCTCCGGGATATCCGGAATCAGGCCGAGTTTGTCTGCCATCAATGTAAAAATCTGGGAGGCTTCCAGGCATTTTCCCGGCGGGGAGACGATGGGGCGACGCATCTGGAAAAAAACCTCTGGGAATGTCCACGGGAAGAACGTGCCGTCCCAGGACTCGTAATAGGTCCGGCAGGGGAGGACGTAATGGGCGAGGCGGGCGGTTTCGCTCATCACGATATCGTTAACTACCAGCAGGTCGAGCTTTTTGAACGCTTTTTCATAGGCGGTGGTGTCCGGGTAGGACCGCAGGGGGTTGCAGGCGCTGACGTGTACGGCGCGCAGGCGTTCCGGGTGGTCATTCAGGATTTCTTCCGGCATGACGGCCGGTGGAAAAGATCCGGCGGCGGCCGGCGGCATGTTGGTGGCGACGGTGCGCCATGTTTTGGGGTCACGCTCGTCCGCATGGTATCCCATGGGGACGACCATTCCCGGGATGACGTTGCCGCCGCGCACCCCGAAAATCCCGCAGACCGCCCCGAGGATGTTCATGAAATAAGAATTCAGGGTGCTCTTCCGGCCCATGTAAATGCCCAGATCCGGGTGCACGCACCAGCGTTTCGTGGTCATCAGACGGCATAACTCCAGGACTTCGTCATAATCCAGCTCACAGAGACGAGTGGCTGCCCGGGCATCAAAGTTTTCAAACCATGGCCGGATTTTCTCCCACCCGTCGACATGGTCATTTATGTATTGGGTGTTTTCCCACTGATTAGCAATGATGATGGCGATCATGGCTTTAAGTAACAGGGCGTCCGTGCCGGGGCGGACAGGGAGGTGTATATTGGCGATGGCCGCGGTTTCGCTTTTTCGTGGGTCAATGATGACCAGGAGGCGGTCCGGGTCTTTTGAAAATTCCCTGAGCACTTTTGGCGCCCGGGGCATCTGGTGGCTTTCCATGCCGTTCCAGCCCCAGCCGACAAGCATTTCCGTGGCATGTTCATCCGGAATCGCGAAGTTATATTGCTTGCCCAGCATGCGGCCGTACAGCCACCAGATGCCGGAAAATTCCTGGCCGGCGGAGCTGTATAAATACTGGGAGCCCATGGCACGCAGGATTGACACGCCGAATGCCCCTTCAAAGTGTCCCCCCTGGCCGCTGGCCCCCATGTATGCCAGGGACCGGGGGCCATGGGTGTCGACCAGGCGTTTCATTTTTTTAGTGATTTCATCGATGGCCTGTTCCCAGGAGATCGGTTCGAATTGATCCCCCACCCGTTTTAAGGGTTCCGTGATCCGGTCTGCGGGGTACTGGTGGTAAATCACGTTCAGCCCTTTTCGACAGGCATACCCCTGGCTTCGGGGGTTTGACTTGTCCGGCTTCACCTCGGTCATGCGGTTGTTTTCAACCAGTATTTCAAGGCCGCAGTTCTGTGCGCACAGCACGCATCCTGTCTTGTGCCATCGTTTCATCGAAATCTCCCTTTCCGAAGGTGTTAAATACCATTGGTATTTTATGCTTCTCAAAAAATCAATCGGTTTTGGTCATCTGCCGGATATTGTCTTCCACCTGCGCCAGGGCATTCATGAGATAGCTTTTTCTTTCCGGAGAGTTTGGAAAGCATGAGACCGCCTTCAATGGTGGCCAGTGCAATTTCCGCAAATGGTTCGCTGTTCGTGTGCTGATCAAACTGCTTTCTTGGGAGAAAAACCAACCGGTCAAACATTAACGTTGACGTCAATGTCAATGTTGGTATATAAGTCCAGGTAACGGACCTGAAAGAGGGGGCGATCGCGTTGCATTTTCAGGCGGTGAAATATACGAAGACCCAAATACATGTGGCTTGAACGAGTCGATCGATAATTATCGAACGGCATTATAAGAACGGATCTTATCAGCTTATCAGAGTGTACATCTATGAGTTTCAAAGCGCAGGAGCAGGAAATTCAAAACCGGGATGAGGACTTCCAACAAAATGAATCCTCCAAGAGTCAATACCTTATATCCGATCTGGCTGAGGAGTTCGGCGTTACAGCCCGTTCCATCCGCTATTACGAAAAGCAGGGGCTCATTTCACCTTCCCGGACCAACGGGAATTACCGCGTTTTTTCCAGAAAAGATCGAGCCCGGCTGCGCTTGATTTTAAGAGGCAAACGTTTTGGCTATTCACTTGAGCAGATTCGAGAAATGATCGGTCACTGGAATTCCGAACCTGAAGAAAAAGATCAGATTGAAAGAAGCCTCATTTACGGGGACCAAAAACTCTTGGAAATCAGGAGCAATATCGAAGAATTGAAACGACTTGAAGAGGATTTGTTGACAGTAAAAGGACGGCTTCTGAAGAGGCTGGAAAGTCTGGAAAAAACCGTCTTGTAACTTATAAAATTAGAGGTGTTGCATGTTTGATTATATGATGAATGAAAAAACCCTTGCGCTTCGTGAAGAAGTGCGCGAGCTGGTGGCCTGGGTGCCCAAGCAAATGATTTTGGATATGGATGATGATAAGTTGGTCTTTCCCAAGGAATTTCTGGCTGAAGCCGGTCGAAGGAATCTCATGGGCTGCCGCTATCCTGAAAAATGGGGCGGCCGTGGCATGGACTGGGCGTCAACGGTCATGGTCATGGAAGAAGTGGGGGTATTGGGGTATATTTTTGCATGTGTTTTCGGCGTGGGGGCTGAGCTGGTCTGCGATGCCGTCATCTTGCACGGTACTGATTCACAAAAAGAAAAATACGTCAAGCCGTTGCTTGCAGGCAAGATCTTTGCCGCCGAATGTCTTACCGAACCCAGGGGCGGATCGGATTTTTTCGGCACCACCACCAAAGCCGAAGACAAAGGTGACTATTTTCTTTTAAACGGTCAGAAGCGTTTTATTGTGGGGGCTGAGGCGGCGGATTATTTTCTGGTATATGCCAGGAC
>SLIE01000315.1 GCA_007135795.1 Desulfobacterales bacterium | reverse complement strand
TTCTTTTCAAGGGGGTCTCTCCCATGACGCCGCAATTGCCGTATCAGTGGTACGACACCCCGAATATCCGGATTCTTTCCATAAGGGATTTTCGTGAATTCGCCAGGCGCGTTGGTTTTAAGATTATCAAAGAGGTGGCGATCAACACGAACAATTATTTTCGAAGTGGTAGGATTAACAGGTTTCTTCCCAACCTGAGGGCGACGTACGGTATATACCTGATCAGCAAAAAATGATGGCGTCGTGAAAGATTATTGAAAAATCTTCCGACCTTTTTTGAATCATCACGAGAATGACACACACAATGACTGATACAGATACAGAAACACAACACGTTGTCGTGTATGAACACGGCATCCGGTCGACCCGAAACCAGGCCTTGCTTGTGGAAGAGCCTCTTTCTATTCGGATCGACGGGAATCCTTACTCCGTAGTTATGCGCACACCAGGTGATGAAATCGCGCATACAGCGGGGTTTTGTCTTTCAGAAGGACTTGTGGAGACCTATGAGGACATCGCCACCATTGGTTTTTGCGAGCAGGATTTTACGAATGTTGCCACCGTAACCCTGACTGAATCCAGACGGAAATTGGTGGAACCCCTGCTGAAGAGGAAAGGGTTTGTAAGCCAGACCAGCTGCGGCATTTGCGGCAAAGAAGTTGTAAAGGATCTTCAACAGATCATTTCTCCGCTACCGATCAAAACCCGGTTTTCCGTAAAAAATATAATGGCGTGCGTCAACACCCTTCCGGAGTACCAGCACCTCTATGTAAAGACCCGCGCAGCCCACGCCACCGTCATATTTGACAACCAAATGAGAATGCTTGCGCATGCGGAAGATGTCGGCCGGCACAATGCACTCGACAAGGCAATCGGCAAAATCTTTTCGAAAACACAGATTGAAAGCGCGGTTTTCGTGATCATGTCCTCGAGGCTCAGTTACGAACTGGTACAAAAGGCAGCCCGTGCAGGCATCGAGCTGATGGTGGGCATGTCACACCCCACCGCCCTCGCAGTTGAGCTTGCAGCATCGGTCAACATCACCCTCGCCTGTGTCAGGGGGGACAGGCTCACGGTTTTCTGCAACGAAGCGCGGCTTTTCAATCACTCCTGAAAGCTTCAGGGTCGATATCCAGACGCCTGAGAATTTTTTGCAGGGCCACCCTGCTCATGCCGGCCAGTTTGGCGCCGTGACTGATATTCCCACCGGTAGTGGCAAGTATTTTTTTCACATAATTTTCAGTAAACTCGTTCATAATCCTGCTTTTGGCGTCCGTGTACTGTTCAATTCCAACCATTTCGGACTCTGTTGTTACTTTTTCCGGAATTTCGAATCTGCTTTCCGCCATATCCTGATTATCCACTGCCTTGAGATCGGTCATGCCGATTACGTCTCCATTTGAAAAGACAATCAACCGCCTGACAAAATTCTGGAGTTGACGGACATTGCCGGGCCATTCCCGCTGCATAAGCTTTTCCAGCACCGGGGTGCTTATTTTCATTGGTGCCATGTCCAGTTCCCCAATCACCTGACGCATCAAATGATGAACCAGTACAGGAATATCTTCAGAAATTTCCCGCAAGGAAGGGGTTGTCACAGTGACCACATTCAACCGATAAAACAAATCTTCCCTGAAGCTTTTATCTATTATTTTTCCCTCCAGGTTCTGGTTGGTCGTCGAAAGAATGCGGACATCCACCTTGAAGGTCCGGGTGCTGCCAAGTGGCCTGATTTCCTGCTCCTGCAACGCCCGCAAAAGCTTTGTCTGAACGGGGACGCCGATATCGGCGATTTCGTCCAAAAGGAGGCTTGAACCATCCGCCTGTTCAAAAAGGCCCTTGTGTTCATTGAATGCCCCTGTAAAGGCCCCTTTCTTATGACCGAAGAGTTCGCTTTCCAAAAGGTGCTCCGGTATGGCGGGACAGTTGACCGTCACCAGGCCCCGGTTCTTCCGGTTGCCCAGACTGTGAATCGCCCGGGCAACGAGTTCCTTACCCGTTCCACTCTCACCACGTATAAGTACGGCATAATCCGTATTGGCCAGGGAGCGAATCGTTTCATAAAGCCTCTGCATGGGCAGGCTTTTGCCGACAAAATCCTCGATCACCGATTTTTCAGAGACCTGTGCCCTGAGATTGGTATTTTCCCTGATCAGGTTATTCCGTTCCAGCCCTTTTTTCAAAAGACGAACAAGGTCGGGAATATCAAAAGGCTTGGTGATAAAGTCGTAAGCCCCGTTTTTAATCGCCTTTACGGCCATTTCGATACTGCCGAAAGCGGTCATCATAATAATGGTGACGTGCGGGTCTATTTGCTGAGCTGCGGCCATAAGCTCGTTTCCATCCATTTCAGGCATGCAAACATCCATCAGAATAAGGTCGTAGCGGGTCTGACGTATCAGATCAAGGGCCTTGCGTGCACTTGCCGTAACCGTAATATCCACGTTTTCAAGTTCATAAGACAAAACCCGTTCGATACCCTCAAGCATATCTCTTTCATCATCCACAACCAGCATATTGGCCATGTTAAACGCCCCCCTCCTGACCATCCACGGGCAGGATGATCATGAATTCAGCACCCTTGCCTGGTTCTGAGTGAACGGATATCTCGCCGCCGTGTTCCTGTATGATGCCGTAACTGACGGATAAGCCGAGGCCCGTACTTTCCCCCGTTTTCTTGGTTGAGAAGAATGGATCGAAAATCTTGTTTCTGATTTCCACCGGTATACCGGGTCCGTTATCGGAAACAATGACGCTGGCAGATTTCTGATTGCGCGAATAATTCGTCGATATGCGAATTTCACCCGACCCGATCATGGCTTGAAACGCGTTCATAAGCAAATTGACGATCACCTGTTTGAATTTATCCGTATCCAAATATATATCCGGCAATTCCCCGTCAAGGTGCAATTGAAGTTCAACCTTTTGCTTTTTAAACTGGTGGTTGAATATTTCCGCCACTTCCTTTACGACACGGTTCAAGTCGACCGGTTTCTTGACGCTTCCCTCGCCGCGAGCGAATTGCAGAAGATCGGTTACGATCCGCTTGCAGTTCAATGTCTGCTTTTCAATGGTATGCAGGTCTTTCAGACCCTGGGGGAGATCCGTCAGTTGCCGTTTCAGAAGATCGAGGTAACAGAGCATGATTCCCAGCGGATTGTTTATTTCATGGGCGACCCCTGCGGCAAGTTGTCCCACGGCAACCAGTTTTTCCGTGTGCTGGATCTTCTGCTCTACCTTCTTCTGGTGGGTGATATCCCGGGAGTACCGAATAATGCTCTGTATTTCTCCGTGTTCATCAAATACCGGGTAAAAATGAACCAGGTGTATTTTCCCTTTCCCGCAGCGCGTCTCGCTGCTTATGGGCTTTTTTTCCGACAATACCCGGTCAAGGTCGCAATGCGGGCAAACCCCTCTCAAACCGGCATGAACCATGTAGCAAGGCTCGCCGATGACTTCGTCCGGTTCAACCTCGTATTGTTCAAGGTATCCCTTATTCACCATCTTGATCCGATAATCCTTGTCCAGAAGAATGACAAGATCTGTGATACCATCAAAGACGGACTGAAGCAGTTCTTTGCTTTGAATCAACTTCTGCAGACCGTTCAAGCTTTCCAGGGCAATACCGATCTGCTTGCCGATGGAGCGCAGCAAGGCCTGCTGTTCATCGGAGATTTCTTCAAAATCGACGCCCGTAAAGCTCATTACGCCAAGTACATTGCCACGGCATTCCAGTGGAATGTTCAAACAGTGTCCAAACCGCGGTGATTTGAAGCCATGCATGATCCC
>SLIE01000400.1 GCA_007135795.1 Desulfobacterales bacterium | reverse complement strand
TGCCCCCCATGAGCCTACTGTTCGGCGATGCATGCTCGAAAGCATCGCCGATGCCGGCATCCAACCGGAAGATATCGATGCGATAAACGCGCACGCCGCATCCACACAGGTTGGCGATAAGGTGGAATATGATGCCATTTACGCGGTTTTCGGGGAACAGGTGCCGCCCATAACCGCCAACAAATCCATGACAGGGCATGCCATGGGCGCCTCGAGCGCCATTGAATCCGTATTGGCCATGGAGGGGATGGTGAGAAGCACCATTGTTCCGACCATCAATTACGAACCGGATGCGGAAATGCCGTTGGAACAGATCGTGGTGCGGCAACAGCCCCTGGAACAGGAGTTTGTCCTGAAAAACGCCTTTGGTTTTGGCGGCTGCAACGCGTGCATTGTTTTTCAACGAATCGGTTAGAAGAAACGTAAAAATTATATGAAAGCACCTTTAAACAGACGGGTTTTTGTTATCGGATACGGCGCAGCCACACCGTTGGGGATGACGTTTGCCGAAAGCTGGAAGCAGGCGGTGGCGGGAAAGGCCGGGTTTAGAAAGATTACCCGTTGCCATGCCGACACCTTGAGTAACGTCGTGGGGGAAATACCGGGCTGGAATCCGGAAGATTGCGATTTTGTGGATTCAAAAGAAGCTTATAACTGGAACGCGGATTTTGTCATCCTGACCATGGCGGTTTGCCGGGAAGCACTGAAAAACAGCGGCCTGGAAATGAATGCCGAAACAGGGCCGAAAACCGCTTGCCTTATCGGTTCTGCCTTGAACGGCAGTGACGCGTTTCGCAAAGCGATGGAGACTTTCCTCAACCGTGGGCCGCTGCGGGTAAGCCCGTACCTGCTGCCGAACCTGTGCGCCAATTTGCCTGCAAGCAAGGCCGGGATGATGCTTGGTTTTACGGGTCCGATTGTCTCACCCCAGGGCGCGTGTGCATCTGGTAATTACGCCATTGGTATTGGCGCCCGCATGATCCGGGATGGCGATTGCGACTTTGCGCTGGCAGGCGGCGTGGATACCTGTATCATACCCGAGATTGTCCATGGTTTTGCCAACATGAACGCGACCATTAAAATTCAGGAAACGGATCGTGCCCACAGTGATGTATCACAGGCATCCCGGCCCTTCAGTATCGATCGCAAGGGGATGGTATTATCGGAAGGTTGCGGGGTCCTGGTGCTGGCCGCCGAAGAAGCGGTAAAAGCACACGGGCTTATACCGAAAGCCGAGGTGCTGGGGGTGGGGTGGTCATCGGATGCCTATCATTTTACACTCCCCCACCCCCCGACAATTGTTCGGTCCATTGCCGGGGCCATCGATGACGCCGGTCTTTCCCCGTTGGATATTGAATATGTCAATGCGCACGGCACATCGACCAACAAGGGAGACAGCGCTGAAATTGAATGTCTGCGAAGGGTGTTCGGCAACCGCCTTGAAAAATTGCCCCTGTCGTCGAACAAGTCTCAAATCGGCCACACCCTCGGTGCGTCAGCCGCCATCGAGGCTGCCTTTGGCATCGAGGGGATGCGCCAAGGGGTTATGCTGCCAACGATCAATTATATACACGACCCGGCACTCGGGGATATCGATGTCGTGGCGAACCAGGCCCGCACCGCCGGATATGAGTGTTTTCTGTCCAATGCATTCGGTTTCGGCGGCACCAACTGCTGCATTGTATTTAAAGGAGTCTGATCATGCGGCCCAAGCCGTTTATTCCGGAAACCCACAACGGGGACGAACGCTTCGTCAAGAACCAGGCGGACGGGTCCATCTGGCACAGAAGTCAATACCGTACCCTGTATGCGGACACGGACCGCTCGGACGTGGTGTATCATGCCAACTATCTCCGCTATTTCGAATTCGGTCGAACGTCCCTGATGCGCGACCTGTCATATCCGTATATCGAAGTTGAGGCGAGTGGCTATGTTTACCCCATTATCGAACTCGGCGTTAAATATCATACACCGCTTCGTTATGACGATTCCATGTGGGTCAACACCCAGCCCGGTGATCTCGGGCGGGTAAAGTTGAAATTTCAATACATCATTACGCATGCCGAAACGGGTGAGATCGTCTGTGTCGGTTTTACAGAGCATTGCGCACTGAATTCGTCCGGCAAGCCCGTGGCAATCGATGAGAAGACCAAACATTTATGGGAAATTTTTCCGAAATAGACGATTGTTGCCGAAAGCCGATTCTCATTACTGTTTCGCCGTACCTGAGGGATCATCTCTTTGAGGGGAAGGCTGTTTTACCGGCCGTAACGTCCATGCAACTGCTCGCCGACGCCGTTAGCGGTTTGCCGGAGGAGATAGATGACAGGCGGATCGCGCATGCCGCTTTTGAAAAGCTTCTGGTACTCGATCCCGGCGAGAAATCGATTGACGCATACACGGAGACAAAAAAAATACAAGACGGCGGACTGAGTATAAAACTGGTCACGCGGCGGTATTTTGGCGGATCCGGTATTACCCGTGTCATCGAACATGCCAGGGTCTGTTTCTTCCCACGGACAGAAAGACCGGACAGTTCATGCATACCCGTTTTTGAGAAATCCAGATCAGGCATGACGGTGTCGGCGGACAGTGTTTACAGGGAGCTTGTTCCCTTTGGCCGAACCTATCAAAACATTTCCGGTTCGGTAACGCTTAACCGGGTTAACGCAGTTGCAAACATTTTTGCGCCGGAGCTGCCTGATATAAACGGGTCGCTTGGTTCCCCGTTTGTGCTCGATGCCGCCTTCCATGTTGCGTGCGTATGGGGACAGCGCTACTCCGGTTTCATTGGCTTTCCGATCGGTTTTGACAGCCGCGTGGTCATAACGCCGACAAAATCAGGCGGAACATACACTGCGCACCTTCTCCCGGTGAAACAATGCCGAGGTGAAAATATTTTCGATGTGTGGATATATCAACCGGATTCCGATACGGTTTTTGAAATCGTAGCGGGTTTAAGGATGCGGGATGTTACCGGTGGACGGAAAAAACCGCCCCAATGGATACAAACTCACCTATATACGGACTGAAAAACCTCAATACCAACGCTTCTGGAATTTGTCATGATCTTTGTTCTATTTATATTACTGGCCTATTGCATCGGTTCGATCAATTTTGCCATCCTTTTTTTCAAGCTTCTGAAAAAAGACGATCCGCGAACCGGTTTTAGCGGCAACCCCGGGGTCACAAACGTGTACCGGCAGGCGGGGTGGGCGGCTGCGGTCATAGTGCTGTTTCTCGATGTCGGCCGGGCTGCGGCCGTTTCGATGATGGCATTGATGTTATTTTCCCCGCCCGGGGTTGCATGGTCCGGCCTGGCCCTGCTCCTTGGCAACCGGTATCCCTTGTTTCATCAGTTCAAAGGCGGAAAGGGCGTCGCGAATTATCTGGGTTTTTCAGCGGTTATCGTCCCGCTGGGGACGCTTGCGGCATGTCTTGTGTGGGGCATTGTTTTCCTGTTTGTGCGGTTGCCGTTTATTGCTTCTTTTTTCATGGTTGCCGTGCTTGCCGGCACCACGATTTTCAAGTGGACAAATTCTCCCATGGCCATAGCCGGCGTGGTTGCGACCGCCCTGTTTATTGTTTTTAATCACAAAAGCAATATTGTGGCGTTCTTATCATCTTCGAACAATTCAGGCTCAAAATGATGCACCAACAAAGTAGATGGGCGTTCTGAATAACTTAATTTTACACAGTCATCTATTTATAAATGAACAGCGTTGCTATCAAGTTATTTGTTGACATAGTGGTGCGCAGCGCAATTAATTACAAACTATCTCAAAATAATC
>SLIE01000032.1 GCA_007135795.1 Desulfobacterales bacterium | reverse complement strand
CGCAATTCCTCCACGAGGCTGTGATCCCTGAAAGTTTCAACACCGCCGAGTATTTCACCACTGGTGTCTATCAATGGGGATGTGGAAACGGTGATCGGGATACGTTTTTTGTGACTGTTGATAATATAGGTGGCTGTGCTGAAAAACGATCTGTTTTCTTTCATCGTCCTTTTCAGAGCACAGTCGCCTTCACACATGTTGGAGCGAAAAACTTCCCAGCAGTGTCTGCCAATTGCCTCTTAGCGAGAGACTCCGGTAATATCTTCTGCAGCACGGTTGAAAGACGTGATTATCCAGTTGTGATCAATCGTAAAAACCCCGTCGGAGATACTCTCCAGTATTATTTGGGTTGTATTTGGATCAATTTTGCTGGCGCGGGGCTTTTTTGGCATAGATAAACCCTTCGTTCCGGAATAAAAAAATTATTATATGAGCATATGCTTAATTACAATTAACGACTTATTGATTAAAATGTCAATTTTATCCTTTCATGTCTTGGGTAATGGGATAATAATGATGAAGTATGTTTATTTCACCGTCTTTTAACAACTTGATAAAAGGGTTTCGGTTTCGGTACTTTCAAGGTGATTTTTATGCAAAAGCATATTTTGCTGACTATTCTGTCTGCGATATTTATCTCTTTTGTGGGTATGGGGATCATCGTTCCGATATTGCCCATATACGCTGCTGAACTCGGTGCCACGGGATTCGCCCTGGGCGTCATTATTGCCGGGTTCGCCTTGAGTGGGGGGGTGTTGCAGCCTTTTGTCGGCGTCCTTTCAGACCGTCATGGGAAAAAGGGGTTTTTAATTGCGGGGTTATTGATTTTTGGCATTACCGGGTACACCTATACCCTGGCCTCATCAGTACCGCATCTCGTTATCATCCGTGTTTTTCATGGTGCCGGCTCCGCAATGATCGTTCCGATGGCCATGGCCTATA
Organism: Desulfobacterales bacterium; assembly: GCA_007135795.1. Lineage (GTDB taxonomy): Bacteria > Desulfobacterota > Desulfobacteria > Desulfobacterales > Desulfosalsimonadaceae > B1SED10-16. The sequence continues at coordinate 2,852 of SLIE01000032.1, read as the reverse complement.
TATCCGATCTCTCCGCCGGGGGGAAAACAGGAAAATACCTGGGGATGCTGAATGTCGCGATTTTTGCCGGAATCGGGGGCGGGCCTTTACTGGGTGGATTTTTCCTTGATCTATGGGGCCAGAATTCCGCTTTTTATGCCATGGGGTTGCTCAGTCTTCTGTCCGCTGTTTTTGTCACGATCTTTCTTCCGGGAAAGAAGGGGTTTGCAATACAGGAAAAGACCGGTTCCATGCTTGTGGTGTTTCAACGAATGCTTCGTAGCCGCCGGGTTATGGGAATCCTTCTTTCACGGATGGCAACCATGATCATCATGGTACCCACATTTGCATTTCTGCCGCTTCTGATGAAACAGTACCTGACCGCCAGCGGCACTGAAATCGGCATTGTGATTGCCACCCGAACCCTTTTGAATGCCGTGTTCCAAATACCGTTCGGCAGCCTTGCGGATCGCTGGAACAAAAACAGGCTTCTCCTGACCGGCAGTACCATTATCAGTATCGGCATATTGGCGGTACCGTTTGCAGGGTCGTTTACAACGCTGTTGCTTTTATTCGCACTGATCGGACTGGGCGAGTCCATTTCCTGGCCGGCGCTGGGCGCTTTGGCGGCGAAAGAGGGCCATATCTACGGGCACGGCTCAATGATGGGGGTATTTAACATGGCGATGAGCGCGGGTCTTTTTATCGGTGCAATGGGCGTGGGAGCGCTGGTCGATTTACTGGGTATATCGTGGGCGTTCTATATCGTCGCTTTTTTACTTTTTGCAAGCACAGTTGCGGCTGCCATCATGATCAAGCCTGCAATTCATGAAAAAGCTCGTCTTTAATGAAACGTTTTATCAGGGTGGTTTTACCGTTACAGACTCAATTCCTGTCGTTTCAGCATACTTTTGTGTAAAAGTTTGTACGAATGGCGATATTCACTTGCTTCCATATGATGAAACGTTTCTATTATCAAATTCTTGTATCACAGGTTCATGTGCAAATACCATTTTGCCGGTAGCACAAATGTCATAGCCGTCTAACGAGTTTGCCATTTTTCTGAATTCCGCTTCCTGCAGAATGCCAAGAAAATATTGGATTGGTTTGTCGAAAAATCGATCCTTTGCAATCATCAGATCATAGCGTTCCCACCGAATCGGTATAAAGTCCAGGCCCAACATTGTCGCTACCGGACGAATGCCCAGGCCCATATCCGCGCCCCCTGACAATATTTCCAAACCGACCTCCATGTGGCTATTGACTTCGTGGTGGTATCCCGTGATGGTTTCCGGATCAATGCCTGCGGTTTTAGCTTCCCGATCGAACAGGTGTCGCGTCCCCGTACTGATCGATCGATTGACCAATCGAATGCCGGGATTGGTAAGATCCGTTATGCTGGTGATCCCTTTTGGATTGCCGGAGTACAGCATGAATCCTTGTTCCCGGCGGCAAAAATTGACCATTATCGGCACCCGATTGAATTCCCGGTTGGCGAATTCAAAATTGTACTCGGTCCCGTCATCCTGAAGCATGTGAGACGTGGCGATGTGGCAAAGGTCTTTTCGAAGCGCCCTTAACCCACCCATGCTTCCAAGGTTGGCAAAAACTGCCAGGAAGTCTTGAAACGAACGGTTGAACAAGGCGATGGTCTTTTCGAGCAAAAGGTCATTGCTCCCTGCAATGGGAACCAACCGTGGATGAACGGGTTCTTTGTCAAGAACGCGATTGGGATAATTAAGGGTGTTGATCTCCATCCACTCATCCACCAAGTGCAAAGGGAAGACCCACTTCCCGGTAATCTTGGATGCCGGCAGCCCTTTTTCCGAAATCAGGGTGTATACAATTTTTTCGTTAACGCCAAGGTATTCGGCAACTTCCCGGGTTGATAGCAGTTTTTTCATAGGCAATCCATTAAAATCCAAAAAATGATTCCATATTGAAGATGTGTAATTATCCTAATATCATAGGCGGGATATAAAAACAACTGCAAGCTAACTAAAAAATCCAAGCATTAATAATGATGGCATCGTAAAAAATTGTGCGCATAAGGTTTTAAAAAACTTCGAGAGGCAAGATCGAGGCTTGTGCGATTCGGAAAAATGTAGCCATGAACAGGGGAGAATTGGCGTGGATAAGATTTATGTGGGTATTGGTATGTCTTGTTTGGCATGTCGCCATAGACATGGTACATATTGACGTTTTCATCGAAATGGAGAGGATGGGTCCTTGAATACCCGTCAGGTGCAAACACCTCGATTTCGGTTGCCGTATTCAGTATTCCGGCGTCATCGAGAAGGACTTTTAATGGAACCCCGGTAAATTGATCGTAAGAATCGCCCGACCGCGTGGTGTTTAACAACAGGAATTGCGTATGCTGGCCCAATGCTTCCAGTTGGGCGCGGGTATATATCCGGAAAGGTGGCATTGCAAGTCCTGGATGGTCATCTGGATTGCCTGGATATGTATGTGCTTCGATCTCTTCGATATTCAGATAATTGTCACCATCTGAATCCAGGTTTTCGATATCTTTCAATGCCTGTGTGCTCCTTCCTGAATCCTTATAATCTTTTCCATAAGGATTCAGTGTATTGTCAATATCTCCCGAACCGTCATATCCATAGGAATGGTGGCACCACTGACAACTGCCCAGCTCAATCGTTCTGCCCTGATGGTTCTCATACGTGCCGCCCGTGTGACACAGGGCACAATTGTCCAGTTTGGTCCCTTCCAATCCGGGATATACATCGAGGACATTGTCTGAATCCTGCTGCCCTGATTTGTGATGATAAGCTGCGATTCCGGCAGTTGCCGGAATCAAGAGCCATATGATAAATAAAATTGCGAGTTTTTTGATGGTCATTGCGCCTCCT
>SLIE01000208.1 GCA_007135795.1 Desulfobacterales bacterium | reverse complement strand
TGATAGCTGAAACGCTTCATTGAAGTCCCTCCTTAAGTTTTGGGTAATCTATCCAAATTGGGGTCTGTTGCCCGGCGTCTATTCTAATGATAATGATAAAATTCCGGTGGTGTGCGACTCGCGACAAAGTTAACCGCCTCTTCAATGGCATTCCGGATGGCCTGCTCCATAGGGGTGCGGGCGAAGGTATCCAATGCACCGCCGGCCCTTTTGTCTAGCAGTGACGCGCCCAGGTTGTAGCCGTGTGCTTTGCCCTCCACGCTGGTTGCGGCAAGGATGCGCCCGGTTGCGGTGTCAATGACGCGAAGATCCAGTGCCAAACGAGCCTGCTGGTAACCACCGATCACCGCGCCCAGGCGGTCACCCAACAAACCACCCCTTCCGCTTGCCTGCCCGCTGCTGCCGGAAACCGACGGGTCAAAGCCAGTTACCGCTGCAACAACCAGCAGTTGGGCGCCTTCGAGTTCACCGATCGGAGCCACTGTGTCCTGCCGGAACCGACCCGTGGCACCCTATATGGGACATTTAACTTAGTCATCCTTCGCCGAGCGTGGGACTTTTACGATCAATCACGATCGATCACGGTTGATGTACACGTAGCGTTCCAAAGTTTAAACAGGGTACATGGGTGCGATCTGACGACGTCAGGGTATTGAAAATGGCGAACATGGGAGGCGCTCTTTCAAGTTCTTGTTTTCATGTAGTGTCGTCAATACGCCGATTGGCGAAACGAATCATACCCAGCTGGCGGGCCTCAGCCATGCGCTCGTTCCCTGCAAGACGAGGTTCACTATAGTATCCATCAGGTGATCCTTGGTCGTGGTCAAATGGCAGCAGTTTCCTATACGTTTCTTATTGGTCTTGCCATCAGCATTTACTATAGCATCGAGCTTCTGATGCTAAAACAGGTTACGCTCAGGGGTGAGACGGCAACATGGGCGCCACCAATGATCTTGAGATCATACGCATCCGGACGATCTGGTAGATCAGCGCGGTCATTCCGGACAGGAAAAAACAAACGAGAATAAATTGTGCCAACCGGTCAGACGGATTTCGAAGCGGGGTCTTGTATTTCATCATATACCCCACCTTTCCAATATCAGTGATGTCATGTATCTTCAAAAGGACTTCTGGTAAATCAGGCGACATTGATCGGTGAAAAGGACTTTCACCAAGGGGAGAGGATTCAAGGCATATTATTTTTGTTTGCGATGGCATACATATAGTATTCCAAGTGAAAGTAAAATGGCTACACCAAGTAGATGGGATTTTTCCAGCGGCATCAGTATTGATCATTTCAATGGGTAATAATCAAGAAAAACTGGAAAGGGATTACGCCATTGGACGCAGAGAGGCCGAAAATAATTGCCGGTTATTGGCAATGTTGTATGGTTGCTGGGTTATCGTGCGGGTTTTTCAGCTCCTCCAAAAAAAAAAGGTGCCCTCCGATAACGGAAAAGCACCTTTTTTTTTAAATATAAGGTCCTACACGTATAATGTCTTATACGATTGTTACGTTGGTCGCTGATGGACCTTTTTGACCTTGTTCGACTTCAAAAGTCACTTTGTCGCCTTCATTCAGTGATTTAAAACCATCTGATTTGATTGCGGAAAAATGAACAAATACGTCTGGCCCATCTTCTTGCTCGATAAAACCAAAACCCTTGCTGTCGTTAAACCATTTAACAGTGCCGTTTTTCATTGTGCATATCCCTCCTTTCTCATTATTTTCTCACGGTCTCGTACTGGAGGTAGCAACTTCCGAAAAACGGATCCTGATCTTCAGCGAAACCGGCCCGCCAATCAAGCCCGGGCCTTTACAGATTAAATACATAATAATGCGGTCTGTAAAAAACACAAGTGATTTTTTTTAAATTGTTTGAATGATCCGCGGACTCGAGGTTCTGTTTTGAGCATAAGCCCCGTATATTGGACTTGTCGCGTAAAAGATCAATTGAAAATAAAAAACGGCTGCAGGGGATCTGCGTCTGTTCGATAGCGCTTATACGTCTGTACAGGCCGCCAGGCCGGTTCCTGGTGAATGCCGTTTCCGGGCCGTCCTGGTAATGTTATAATTCACTTATCGTACTCACCTTTGCACCCGGAAAACCGGGTGATGATCAATTATGTGATGCCGCCGGAATCAGGTGTGTGTGATTCATTATTGTCCACGGGCAGGTGAACGTCCGGATGTGCGTGCGCTGAGAATATCGGTTGTAAAATTAAAACAGGCCTGCAGAATATAACATAACGGATTCATCGTCGCTCTATAAATGAGATCCGATGAGCATAAAAATTCGTCCATACAGACGATAATGCAAGGGGCGTTGTTTCCAGCATGTCATGTCACAGTGCTTTGCATATTGCAGGTCATCTTCGATCAACTCCCGAATGGCGCGGGCAAAACCTTCGTGATAAACATTGATATTCGCATCGTCATTGATCCGAAAGGATCGGTTGTCCAAATTGGCCGAACCGATGCTGACCCATTGATCATCGATGCTCATCAGCTTCGCATGATATATGCCAGGCTCGTACTCGTAAATTTCGATCCCCGCTTCCAGCAGGGGGCGCCAGCGATTAATGGAGGCGTGCCGCAAAAAGTTGAAGTTGCCGCTGTTCCCCTGAACGAGCAAGCGCACCCGTACACCTCGATGTGCGGCTGCTGCGAGAGCGTCGAGAAAATCCTGATCCGGATAGAAGAAGGCCGTGCCGGCCGTAATTTGTTCTTCTGCAGCAGCAATTCCGTAAAGAAACATCTTGCGAATGCGATGACGGCCTTCCCGGGGTGAACTGTTGACCATTTGGGCCGGAAGATCACCTTGTGCCGTTAACTCCGGAAAATATTTTTCTCCACCGAGGAATTTGCCACTCGCCCCTGACCATGTTTCCAGAAAGGTCGCCTGCATATTGGCGACAACAGGCCCCCGTACCCGAAAATGGTAATCGCGATAAGCATTCTCCTCCTCCGGTAACTGGTGGTCGGCGATGTTGGCCCCCCCGATAAAACCTTCTTTTCCGTCAATGATCAAGAGTTTACGATGTGTCCGGTGATTGAAACGAGGCAGTTGGGATAAGGTTGGTGGTCGCCATCGTATCAATTCCACGCCGGCCGCTTCCATTTCGCGAAATTTATCCGGGTCCGCATCGAGAGACCCGATAAAATCGGGGAGCGCATGCACCGAGACGCCGCGTTTGGCCGCGGCAGCCAGGGCAGTGGCAATTTTACCGGCAGAACGCTCACCCCAGAACTTATAGGTTTCAAATGTAATGGAATGTGCCGCCCCATTAATAGCCGCCACCATGGCGGGGTAGATTTCTCTGCCATCGCGCAGCACCTCGATTTGATTCCCGTCTATAATGGGTTGCTGCAAAATAGAACCCATTGTGCGCCTGAATTGCGGATCTCCGATCCCGTAATCGATTGAAACGGGCTCTATTATGCGTTTGGGTGGGGGAATAAGATTGAACAATAGGACATTACCGACCAGCAAGATAATTGAAATCAAGGTGGTAAGGATTACAATCCATCGGAAATGTCGCTTCATGCGCTACCCTGATTTTGGAATGACTTGTTTGATATCGGTTAAGAAGCTCATGACACATGACAAATAATAATGATTGATTAGCCATGCCGCAAAACCCGCTGCCTTTCCGTTCAAATACTGAAAGCCTTGTAAATAGTGCCTGAACGAAAACCGTCTTTTTCGCCAATCTCTGCGTCCGGCTCAAATTTTAATCCTCAAAATACGTCCAGTATTCCTGCGGTTAAAATTTTCGCCGTCCTTGACCTTGA
>SLIE01000020.1 GCA_007135795.1 Desulfobacterales bacterium | reverse complement strand
TTGACGGTCTGTATGTGCAGCCCCGCGATTATTTCCGTTTTCAGCCCAAGGTCATACATGAGCCGGTTCAACCCCGCCCAGTTCCCTTTTTCAAGGGCCATGGCCAGGTTCAGGTACCTGCGGGTATCGTTTTCTTCTCCCATCAGGGTATTCTTGATTCTGGCATCCAGGGGAAGGTCCTTGAGAATGCTGTCCATGGGCTGATCCAGAATTGCGTCAAGGCCTGAAAACAACCCGGTCAGAAACATGGCGTTCGGGTCCATGGGTGACGGATATGACTCCGCCATGAGGTGGAGCAGGTAGCCCCGCATGGAACTGAGGCGCAACATTTCCAACCCCCTGTCCGTGGAATTGAGATCCGCCATGATCAAAATCCGGAGCCACTGCCGGATCCTTTTTTCACCGAGCATGTTAATGGCATGCCGGATCGATTTGACCTGGGCCAGCAGACCGATGCCCGGAGAGTTTATATACCGCAATAACCGGTAACTCAGGGAAACATCCGATTCGATGATGGCGGACAGGGTCTTGGGATCGAATTCCCGCTGCTCGAGTTCCTGCATGAGGCGAAGGCGTGCCGCCTGGTTCGATGAAAGTTTTCTGCCCCGTATAATTTCCGGTTTGGAGAAAAAATAGCCCTGAAAGAGTGAAAACCCGAGCTTGCCGGCCACCCGGAAAACCTCCCTGGTTTCAACTTTTTCCGCCAGCATGATATTCTTGTGCTTCCGGACGGATTCCGCCACCGAACGAATCCGGTCATTGTTCATGTCAAGAACATCAACCTTGACGATATTGGCGACATCAAGGAGTTCTTCGTAACCGGACTGTCCGGTGAAATCATCGACCGCGATGCGGCAATGCCGTTTTATCTGCCGGCACCTTTCAACAACCTGCTCATCCGGTTCCACATCTTCCAGAATCTCGACGATACATCCCTCCGGCAGGAGCATGGGCGTGTCATCCATGAGCAGCTGCCGGGGGAAATTAATCATGATCGCCTTGTCTGGGGCGATTCCCTGCCGTGCCCAGGCGATACCGTCCATGATAACCTGCGAGGTGGCCTGGCTGGAGTCCGCGATGACGGCACTGTTTACATCCCGGCTGTTGCGAAAAAGCAGTTCATATCCCCAGATATTCATTTTGCAGTCGAAAATCGGCTGGCGAGCGATGAAAACCGGTTCGTAGTTTTCATCATGGGTATCGTCGTTTACATCAAATTCCATAAACCATATCTCGCAATGACAAAAGGCGTGGCAGCCGGAACCACTCCCACAAAAAAAATCCGAAATTATCCCCGAAGCCCGGGGTATAAACGTGTATGGGTTTTTTAACCGGCCTGGTTCAAGACGGCTATTTCTTCCAGGGAAAGAACCCGGTCTATGTCCAGAAGGATCTTGACCGCGTTTTCGGTCTTGGCCATGCCCATGATAAAATGCGTATCCACACTGGTACCGAGCGTGGGCGCTGCTTCAATCTGACCCGATGAAATATCGAGGACTTCCGACACTTCATCCACGATGATGCCCATGACCAGACTGGTGTCGTTTCTGACTACCTGAACGACGATAATACACGTTTCCCTGGTAAACTCAAGTTCTTCCATATCGAATTTTGATCTGAGATCAACCACCGGTATAACTTTGCCGCGTAAGTTGATGACACCCTTGACGTACGCAGGCGTCCTCGGAATTTTGGTAATGGTCTGGATGCCGATAATTTCCTGTACTTTGAGGATCTCCAGCCCATATCCTTCATCCCCAAGATTGAATGTAAGGTATTTTCCAGACAGCGAGCCAAGGTTTTCCATTTTATTAGCAACTTGTGTATTCATTTTAACTTCCCTTTCCGGATATTGATATTTATTGCCACTATGCAGCCGTTAATGTATCGGAACTTTCCATCCATCATCTATACCTGAAGCATCCACGCTGATGATGGCGCACTTAGAGACCCTGCTTTTCAAATGCAATTTGCGTACCATGCCCGGGCTGTCTCTCAATGCATCGTTTCATGCCATACTGTTAAGGTTCAAAAACATAACAGATGGCGTCATAAAAAATGTGTCCGGGCGTCATCATCATTTGTTTGTACCAATGCCATGCTTCTTTATCAAATCATACACCCGTGCCTGTGTAATCCCGGACAAACCGGCAATATCCTTGACCCGCCCCCTGTTACTGGAAAAAAGCGCCCTGAAATAATTTTTCTCCGCCATCTCCATGGCCTGCCGGCGATACTCTTTCCATTGCGGCGGGTCATCGAACAAATTCGCTGCGTCCGGCATCATGGTCGGGACGTTGTACAGCGCATTTCCGAAAATGGCCGGTGCTGAATCGGGTAAATCGGACCCCGCAACATCGCCCGGTATTTGTTCGGGCACAGGCAATGACTCTTTTCCGGCAAAATCCCCAAGAAAACCATTTTCAGTTTCAAATTCCTTTATTGAAACGCGTATTCGCGTTGGCAAATGACGGGGTTGCAAATATAAATCCTTTGGGAAGCCTGAAATACACTCTTCAAGAGTGTTTACGAGTTCACGGACATTACCCGGCCAATCAAACCGGGTCAGTGCTTCGATAAACTCGGGATAAATCATTTTTGAGGAAACCGGTATGCGCTTGCAGATTTTTTCCGCATGATGATACGCCAGATCCCGTATGTCGGATTTCCGTTCGCGCAAGGGCGGCAGGTGTATTTGCTGCCCCCTTATGCGGTAGAGGAGATCCGAGCGAAAATCGCCCTGCGCCACCATTTTTTCAAGATCTCTATTGGTGGCGGTGACCAGGCGGAAATCGCTTTGCATTTTTCTCTTCGATCCTAATGGGTAATACTGTTTGATCTCAAGCAACCTTAGAAACTTCTTCTGTTCCTCAAGAGTCAACTCCCCTATTTCGTCCAGGAAAAGCGTTCCCTGGTGAGCGAGTTTTACAAGTCCCTCGTGGCGGGAATGCGCACCGGTAAAAGAGCCTTTTTCATGACCGAACAAGGTCGATTCCAGGAGGGTACTTTTAAGGGCCGCACAATCGACGACAACGAAGTTGTTGGTGGCGCGGGGACTGTTTTGATGAATCGCCTTGGCAAAAAGCTCTTTTCCCGTCCCGGTCTCCCCGGTGACCAGGATGCTGTGATCGCAGGCGGCGGCACTGGCAACTGCTTCGAGGCAGCTTTTGAGCGCGGCACTTTTTCCGATAATGCTTTCGCACTGCATCAGCTTCACATGGGGGTTTTTCAACCTGGAAAGCCTGAATTCCAGTGCCCGGGTGCAAGCCAGCATGACATCATTTTTTCTGAAAGGTTTTTGCAGGTAATCAAACACCCCGCTTTCAAGTGCGAGCTGGGCACCATCTTGTTCGGCAAAACCGGTAATGATGACCACTTCCGGGGAAGACGGAAGGCTCATGAAATCGGAGATACGTTCAAGACCATTGCCGTCGGGCAATACCACATCGAGTATGACGACTTCACATTTTTTATCCAAGGCCGTTTTCAACCCCTGTTCCAGGGTGTGGGCACAATGAATCGAATGATCAGCCGCGGAAAGGGTATGTGCGATGATCCGCGTGATTGGAGCTTCATCGTCAACTATTAGTATTTCCGCCATATGCCAACTTTCTTTTATTCGGTTAGATAGTTTCTTTGTGGCTGACCCGCTATCCTTTCAGTAATTATCCCAATTTATTTTTCGGTTGGTTCTTTGACTTAGTTTAATCAGGCTATAAAATAGTATAAAGATGCAATTCGTATGCCATGTTGTTATTTGAGATAACAATATCATTATATCAGGTATTTATCGTAGTTT
>SLIE01000529.1 GCA_007135795.1 Desulfobacterales bacterium | reverse complement strand
CAATGAAGCGGCAGGGTTCAGCAAAAAAGACGACCGTCTTCCTGATTATTTCCTGAAAGAGGGGTTCGCGCCCCACAATGTCACCTTCACAGTATCCGATGACGAGCTCGATGACGTGTTTTCGGACTTGTAAAATCCTGTGACATCGTAACAGATTCTTGGTCCTTGTGTTTTGATTGTAAGAGATGAAGAACATGCCCGGCGAAGCCGCGCGCATGTTCTTCATCTCTCCATTGTTCATGAACCATTCCCATGCCGGGAGCGGCCCCATGAGTATGAAAAAAATGCCCGGAGACACTATCCAGATCGAGGTTTCGGCCGGTGCGTCCGATTTCTTTACGGCGCTTTCCGGATACGGATTCATATTCGATGCGCCCTACGGCACTTCGATCAAAGCGTTCCTTGAAATGGTACCCGGAATTGACGCCGACTATATTGAAAACAATATCGGGACAATTCTGCAAAATGGCAAGCCTGTTGATGATCCCGACACCTGCAAAGTGACCCCGGACGCCGCCATTGCCCTTTCCGGAGCGCTGCCGGGTCTGTTCGGGGCTGCTTTCCGAAAAAAAGGCTGCTTTGCGGCACTTCGTCCCCAAGGCGACCATGAAAACAATGATCTTGATAATGAAAACGGCAATGTGACACTGACACTCAAACTTTTCAATCTTACGGCTAAGGCGCTTGGCCCCGCGCTTCTGAAAAAAGGCGCTCACATGTCGGCGGACAACTTCAGATCATTTTGGAAAAACCGCCTCCGGCTCGGCAAGGAAACGCCTGTTACTGTTTTACTGAATGAAAAACCTGTCGACCCCGTATCGCTGGAAAAATCAATCCACTCCGAAAAAATCTTCCTTATCGTTAAAACCATTTAACAATTAATGATAACAATATCGTAAAAAGTCGCGATCAGACGGCTTTGTAAAGAGTTCCAGATCAAAGGCCAAGACGAATCCAGTGATATACATTCGTCCTGCCGGGCCTTTGCATTGGCGAGCCATGGCTTGATAAAAACTTAAAATATAACTGAAAATATACAAACATCAGTGGAATCAAATGATTAATTTGATTCCACTGATGTTCGATTTACTTGTGCCGGTGAGAATGATCTGCTTCAGTTTCAGGATGATGCGGTTCCTGATGCGGGTGCGGGTGGTCATGGACCGTGTCGCCGTGCTGATGCGTGTGCGAATGAATGATGATTTTCCCCGTCCCCTCACAACCGCTGCACGTTAATGCCTGAATCTTTCCGATCCCTTCACATTCCGGACAAGATTCTTCTTTTGCAGTGTATTCATTCATAAGCAGCCCCCTTATCATTAATGATTGCGGTTTTCCTTTTCGCGGGTTCCTATGGTTTCCATCCTTCCGGGAGATCCAGACCCGGTTCTCCTTGTTTGGCAGCTCTGACGCCTGGCTTATCAACCAGATGAACGGTACTGGCCTGCGGTCCTTTTTCGCCGTCCTGCTGGACGATACGTACCCCGGTGCCTATTTCCAAGCGATCAAAATCATCATGAATCACACTGTTTTGATGAAAATAAACTTCCCGGTCGGTTAGCGTCCGGACAAACCCGTATCCTTCATCCTTAAATATACGGACCACGATTGCAGTTTCATATGGTTCGGCATGAGCTTTGACATTAACGCCCGTCTTCCTCTTGGCTTTTGTCAACTGACGCTGCATCGCCTGAAAAGCATCGTTTATGACACCGCGAAGCGGTGTATGCATTTCTCCTTCCCCTGATTCGCGGCGTACAACCAGTTCCTTCCCCGGAGGGATCCGCATGGCGATACGAACACGATAGGGATTGCCGGTACGCTGAAATTCCTGAGGTTGTTCAATGGTTATCCGGCAACTGATGATTCTGTCATGCATTTCATCCAGCCAGGCAACCTTTTCCCGGATAAGCTCTTCAATATCATCACTTTTGGAAACGTTGCGATAGGTAATCTCCAATGGTGTTCTCATACGCTATTAACCTCTTTTAAGTGCTTTTTAAACGGGCGATTAAAAAGTTACTGTTCTGGTGATCAATCGTATCACTTTACCATGGCCGCGTTAACGATTGATGACTTCGTAAAAGTCCAATATCTTTGCCTGCGCGCAATCCTCTCAGAATTTATTTGCACTTAAGCACACTGCATCCTTAGGTATTTAGCAAGCCTTGATCTATAAATAATTCAAAACCGTCTGATTGCGACATCCTGCAAGCTTGTCACGATTCATCATCCTGTATAATAAAAACAGTAATACAGATTTCAAAGCGGTCAATTGTTTCTGATGTCGTAAAAATAACACAACTGGCACATGTGGTGGCCAGGCAGAGTGCCCGAGAGCCCGGTTGCCGGATTTGACATATAACACCGTTTGCACAATTGTTTAAACACGTTATAATAAAATTATAAAGGAGGTAACGCTTATGACGTCATTGATTAATGAAATCCTTGAAAACCTTTTGAATGCGTGGCTCAATTACCTTAATTCAATGGAAGAAGTCATTAAACGGCTCAATGATGAAATCATCGAATTGACCACGATGGGAAACTGCGACGCACATTGGTGTAAAAAGACCGAAGAGATCATCTCGGAGCTCGATCGTTCATTACATGCAATAGGGAACTCACATTGGGCTGACGATGATAACCTGGCTTATGTATCGAAACTGAAGCAACTCCTGAGTGATCTGCATTCGAGTTTTTATACCGCAAGTCGGATTTCGTAAGCGGAAACCGCGCATTACCATAACGCTATAAAGAACAAACTCAGGTATCCGATCAGGAACAAAAACGGGGTATCCCAGGTATGCGGAGAAAAAGCCTCGGCGAGGGTCATCACGACCGGGATCACCACCAGGGCAATGAGAAACTGTTCGGTTGTAAAGGAATTATGGTAGGCTGCGATGATCACCAGGCTTGCAATAAATACGCAGGCACTCCCTTCCAGGGTCCGATAAAATTTCTTTTTGGTAAAAAGCGCATGAACCCGGTACTTATGCCGCCCGAAACGCACACCGACCGGTTCGGCAAGACCGTCCCCAATGGCATTGATTAGTAATGGCAGCATGATAAGATGCTGCAAACCGTATTGCGCATAGAGAATAATCATGGGGACGAGAATGAGAAATCCTGCCAGAATCTGAGTAGACAGCCATAGCAACGTATGCGGACGGTCTTCGGGACGATCAAAAGAACGGAACATCAGCGAAATGACAGGAACCCGCTTTCGCACCGGTTCAAGGTATATGAGCAAGGTGGCGATGGATCCAAGCGAACCGATTATAAACAGATCGAAGGTTTCTTCATACGCAAATATACGATCCAGGTAGATGGGGATTAAAAATAGGCAAAAATGATTGATTTTACGGGTGTAATTTACCTTTACACCTTTATGGACCACCAGGAGCCCGCAACTATATTGCACCAGGTACAATAAAAACAGTTTAATCGATTGGTTAACCAGAAATAAGACGCCTGTTTCCATGTTTTCCTTTCATTGCACCCAAAACTCCCTTAATACATGCTGTCTCAACAGATTGTGTTATGTTTCTGGCAAGTGTACGTGAGTGTCTATAAGGCGTAAGCCGCAAATTCTGGGGATGCGCACAGGCATAGATATTGGGCTTTTAAGAAATCGTCACCGACAAAATTCAATTAGGAATCAAGATGGAATCGTGCATCTACAAGGATTGTGCATGCGTTACCCGGGGAACACCAACAGCTTTACTTTTAACGAAAGAAGGCTATCCGCCCCCCACCGGAGGGAAGATGCCAAGCCTGTCCCCTTCCCCGAGCACGGTATCCATCTGTGCATGAATACCGTT
>SLIE01000509.1 GCA_007135795.1 Desulfobacterales bacterium | reverse complement strand
TTTTGCTGTTCCCAGCTTGAAAGCCGCAAGTGAATGCAACTGTGTGGTCGACCTGGTGATAACACAACCGGATCGTCCCAAGGGGCGGGGTCGTCGCGTTGAACCTCCGCCGGTAAAGCTTGATGCTGAAAAGCTCGGTTACGAGGTGATGCAGCCTGAAGCAGTCAACACGCCTGAATTTTTTGATATTCTCCAAAAACGCCGCCCTGACCTTTCCGTGGTTGTCGCATTCGGACACATTCTGCCAAAAAAGATCCTTGAAATCCCGGAGCTTGCATCAATTAACCTGCATGCCTCGCTGCTCCCCGCATACAGAGGGCCAGCCCCTATTCAATGGGCCATCATCAATGGCGAAACCGAAACCGGCGTAACCAGCATGCTTATGGATAAAGGGCTGGACACGGGAGAAATGCTGCTGTGGGAAAAAGTCGCCATCGAACCCGATGACACGGCCGGCACGCTCCATGATAAACTCTCAATCACTGCAGCCCGGGTACTGATAAAGACCATAGCCGGCTTTGAATCAGGTGATATCCGGCCAATACCTCAAAATCATGCAAATGCAACCTATGCCCCACTGCTGAAAAAATCAGATGGCCGGATCGACTGGTCAAAACCGGCAAGTGTAATTGAACGATTCATTCGCGGGATGAATCCCTGGCCCGGTGCATACACCTTTATGGGGGAAAAGCGCTTAAAGGTTTTCAGTTCAAGGGTGTGTGATCTTACCGAGGACCGGCCGCCAGGAACCGTTATCCGTTCCTTTGATAATGAGCTACGCGTCGCGTGCGGGGAAAAAGCCCTTTGCATCCTTGAAATACAGCTGGATTCAGGGAAGCGCATGGATATCGAGCAATTTCTAAAAGGGCGAAAAATTTCCCCGGAGATGAATTTCACATGACAGGTGCTGATCCCCGCTATACTGCGTATGACATGCTCAACGAACTCGATTCCGGAAAATCAACGCTCGATTTTTTGATATCTGAAAAATTTGATCCTATTTTTGCACAAATGTCCCGGCGAGACCGAAACCTCACCTACGCCTTGGTTTATGGCGTGTTGCGTACCCGCGGCACTGCGGACTGGATAATAAGCCGGTTTTTAAGCCAGAAGATCGAAAAAACCGATCCCCGTGTGCTGAACATTCTTCGAATCGCCCTGTTTCAGATTTTTCACATGACCCGGATTCCACAATCCGCCGCTGTAAACACGGCTGTTGAAATTTCAAAAGAATCATTTTCACCATATGTGGTCAAGTTTGTCAACGGGGTGTTGCGAAATATCATCCGGGGAAAAGAAAGCATCACCTGGCCGGATAAAAACGCCAACCCGTTGTTGTGGCTTTCCGTAACTTGCGCTTTCCCCGAATGGATGTTGAAACGATGGGTCAAGCGTTACGGGTTTGAAGAAACAGAGAAGTTGTGCGAATTTTTTAACACGGCCCCTCCCCTTTCCATACGGACAAATACACTCAGACTTACCCGGGATCAATTGGCAACAGAGATTCTCCCCTTTGCCGATACGGTTACGCCTGTTTCATATACACCTGAAGGTCTCCTGATTCATGGGTTAAAGTGCACAGTTACGGAACTCGATGCATTTCATAAAGGATTCTTCCAGGTACAGGATGAGGCCGCTCAACTGGTATCACATGTATTGGACCCACAACCGGGTGAAACAGTGATGGATGCGTGCGCCGGTTTGGGCGGAAAAACCGGGCACATGGCGCAATTGATGGAAAACCGGGGATTGATTGTTGCGATCGACAACCATGCAGGAAGGCTTGGCAAGCTCGAAGTTCAGATGCGTCGCCTGGGGACCGATATGGTCCAGGTGTTAAATCATAATCTTCATCATGATTTAACCGAGGCATTACACCCGAAACACCCGCTCTCGTATGACCGGGTATTGATTGATGCGCCATGCTCGGGAACCGGGGTTATCCGAAGGAATCCGGACACCAAATGGTTTACCCAGCCAAAGGACTTTACCCGTTTTGGTAAAAACCAGTTAAAGTATCTTGAAACAGTTTCCTCTTTGGTCAAACCGGGTGGCACGCTCGTTTATGCTGTTTGTTCCATTGAGCCGGAAGAAACGGTCGATGTTATCTCCTCGTTCATCAAAGCGCACCCGGAATTTATTGTTAAACCGATAACCGGGATTGCCGGAGCAATTCCTGGCATATCCGAAGAGCGAGGATTCATCCGCTCCATCCCCCATGTCCATCAAATGGACGGCTTTTTCATTGCCGCTTTAAAAAAGAGTGCATAATCGTATGTTGCGTTCGGTCTTTAAATATTCAATATTCCTGGTAATTTTTTTAGCAGTTACGGGATTGAGCGCCTTTTTGACGATTTCGTTTTTTATCAAAGGCGAAAAATCTGTGATAATTCCCCATCTCGTGGGAAAAGATGCCGTCATTGCGCTTCAACTTTTAAGCAGCCTTGAACTCAATACCAGGGTTCAGGGATTTGAATATGATGACCAGGTACCCAAAAATCATATTATTTACCAGACTCCAGAACCCGGGCGAACCATCAAAAAAGGAAGGGATGTATCCCTGATTGTTTCCAAGGGAACCCCGTTGGTCACCCTGCCCGATCTCAAGGGGAGAATACTTGCAAGCGCACGACTTGTTCTGGAGGAAAATGGCCTTAAAGCCGGAAGCATTGCTAGGGTATACTCTAACGATGCAAGCCGGGGTACGGTTATATCACAAAGTCCCATTGCTGGAATGACTCTAAAACGATCCGACAGCGTCGATCTGCTGACAAGCCTGGGCCCACGCCCGACGGCCTTTGAAATGCCGGATCTTCAAGGACGATTTCTTGACGAATCCTTGATGGTCATGGATAATTACAACCTTTCCCCCGGCGATATAACCATGGTATACGACCCGGGAAAACCGGAAAACACGGTTACTCGCCAGGATCCTCCTGCTGGCCATTACGTCGAGGAAAACCGGAAGGTCAACCTGAACGTGAACCGTAAATCAGGGGACCAAAACGGCAGGGTCGGGGTCGACCCATTGTTCACATACAATATTCCGCACGGGTATCTGAAACAGCATGTCAGGCTCGAACTTTCCATATACGGCATGAATGTTTCCGTGTATGACGAACTTATGGAACCCGGTAAAAGAATATGGGCAATTGTTCCTGCACATACCCGGGCAGCCCTCTTCCTTTACATTAACGATGAACTAATAACTTCCAAACTTTATTACTAAATTAGTAGTATCAATAGATTGTCGATCAGTTTGGTTTAGAAGCTGACTTATAATAAGGTTACGACATTTTTCACCGATTTTATGACTTTTTACGAGTGCATCAAAAAGGATCATCATGAAAATTATCGCCCCGTCCATTTTGTCTGCGGATTTCAGCAGACTGGGAGAAGATGTCAAAGCGGTTGAATCAGCCGGCGCCGACTGGATTCATATTGATGTAATGGATGGACATTTCGTTCCAAACATTACCATCGGCCCCATGATTACCGAAGCGGTAAACCGGGTTACGGACCTGCCGCTGGATGTCCATCTCATGATCGAAAACCCGGATCAATATATTGCTGATTTTGCTAATGCCGGTGCCGACTACATATCCGTGCACGCTGAAGCCTGCACGCATCTCAATCGAACCATTTCTCTGATCCGTCAGTGCGGTGCCCGCCCCGGCGTGGCATTGAATCCGGCAACCCCGGTGCAAAGCCTGGAGTGGGTGCTTGAAGATGTTGATTTCGTACTCTTGATGAGCGTCAATCCCGGTTTCGGGGGGCAATCGTTCATTCGAAATACGCTCGACCGGATTCGCATTGTAAAGCAGATGAT
>SLIE01000014.1 GCA_007135795.1 Desulfobacterales bacterium | reverse complement strand
CTGTGGGCAATGAGGATGACGGTACGCTCGGCCATCAGGTGAAAAAGCGCTTTTTGTATGCTCGCCTCGGTCTCCGAATCCACGTAGGAGGTGGCTTCATCGAAAATAATGATTTCCGGATCCGACGCCAGCGCTCTTGCAATGGAAATAAGCTGCCGCTGCCCGGAAGAAAGCATGCCGCCCCGTTCGTTCAGATCCGTTTCAATTCCGCTTGGAAGCTTCTCGATCAGTTTTTTGCATTGCGCCTGCTCAAGAATTCGTTCGATCTGATCCTGGTCCGGCCGGGCGCCTGCCGGAAAGATATTGTTCCTGATACTTCCTGAAAACAAAAAGGGGTCCTGGGTGACGATCGCTATTTTGGAACGCAAGTGGGAACTGTCGAAGCGGCGGATGTCTGTTCCGTTGATTTTGATGACCCCCGTGTCGGGATCGTAAAACCGGACAAGCAGATTGATCAGGGACGTTTTTCCGGACCCGGTGGGGCCGACAACGGCAAGTGTCGAACCTGCGGTCATTTCAAAGGAGACGCCTTTTAAAACAGGTTCTCCGGAGACATAAGAAAACCACACGTTCTCAGCTGAAATCCGCTCGATCTGCCGGGGAACGGGGAGGGCTGCACCTGCGTCGGGCTCGGGGAGACGATCTTTTTCATCGAGCAGCAGGAAAATCCGTTCTGCAGAGGAAAGCGCATTCAGGGTGATGTTGTATTTTTCCGCGATATCGCGTATGGGCCTGAAAAACATCCGCACATACGAAATAAAAAGTACCAGCTCACCAAGGCTGAGCCGGCCGTCGATGATCCGGCCGCCGCCGTAAAAGATCACAAGCGCCAGCGCAATGCTGCTCATTATTTCAATAACCGGCATGAACATGGCAAATACGGTGACCTGGCGCATCCCCGCATTGTAATAATCATGGTTTACTTTTTTAAATGAAAGATAATTGTTTTTTGCCTGGTTGAACAATTGGATAATGTGGATACCGCCGATGGTTTCGGAAAACCGGGAATTGATTTCAGCCGTTTTGATGCGAAGCGTGCGGTATGATTCCCGGGCACTTGCGGCAAATCGCCAGGCAGCGAAAAATACAAGCGGAAAGAGCGCATAAACAGCCATTGCCAGCTTCCAGTCGATTGCAAAGAGCACCACCGTGATCCCGATGATCAGAAACAGGTCCTTTATGACAAACACCACCACGGAAGTCAGCATTTCATGCATGTTCTGGATATCGTTTGTCACCCGGGTCACCAGGCGTCCCACCGGATTTTTATTGAAAAAATCAGCGGACAGGCGCTGTGTGTGATTAAACAGTTTGAGGCGGATATCATGCATGATTTCCTGGGCATTGTACTCCATGAGCATGAATTGTCCGAAAGTTGCGATGAAGTTGAAAAACACGATGATGACAAGCAGCAGTGCGGTTATGCCGACCCCGCGGATATCTTCGTGTCGGAGTTGCAGGATATCGTTGGTGGGGAGACGCCGGATGTTCTCATAGGAGATCGCGGCTTCCGGAAAGTCGATAATAAACAATCCCGGGTATTTGGTCACGATATCGGCGATTTGTTCGTCTTCCAGCGAAAACGACAGATACCGGCCGTTGCCTTGTGCCACTGTCATCTCCGCCCGGCTCGCGTTGACGGGAACGATATAGCGGTCGATCGCTTCCTTGGTAATGTAGGGGATTGCCAGTTCAAGCATGGTGATGATCATGATGAAGAGCAACGAGAGGATCATCATTGCTTTATACGGGGAGATAAAGGGGGCAATTTTTCTTAAAAGGCTGAAATCGGCCGATTTTCCAAGTTTTTCTTCCGCAAAAACATCCTTCTCCGGTGTCATCTCGCGCCCTCCTCACCGGCTTCCAGCCGCTGAAGGGCTTCCGATCGGGCATAGTACCCTTTTTGGGCGATAAGTTGTTCGTGGGTCCCTTTTTCAATGATCCGGCCGTCGTCGAGAACGATGATCCGGTCTGCAAAGGAGATGGCGGAAGTCCGGTGCGAGGTGATGAAAATTGTTTTATCCCCCGCCATCTTCTGAATGGTGGTAATGATATGGTTTGCGGTTTGAAAATCGACCTGGCCAACCGGATCATCGAAAAGCATCACCGGTGTATCTCGTAGAAGCGCACGCGCCAGTACGATGCGTTGTTTCTGACCCCCGGACAATATGACGCCCCGTTCCCCCACCTGGGTGTCCAGCCCCCTCGGAAGGATTGAAATGGTCTCTTCCAGGGCCGCTTTTTGTATGGCCTCGTTCAGGTGGCGGTCATCGGTTTCCATGCCAAAGACGATATTGTCCCGGATGGTGCCGGAAAACAGGTAGGGTTCCTGGGGAACCAGGGATATGTGCCGGTGAAGATCGGCAATCTTTATGTTTTTGATATCTGTGCCGTCAATGGTGATTTCCCCCGATGTGATGTCATAGCGCCGGGTAAGGAGGTTGAGCAGGGTGGTCTTGCCGCTTCCGGGCGGCCCCGTGATCCCGATGACGTCGCCCGCATTTACCTCTAGAGAAAGAGAATCGATCTCCTTTTCGGATCGAACCCGTTCTGAGCGATCAGGCAGAAGCGATGCATACGCAAATGATACCTGTTTGAATTGGATGTGACCGGTCATTGTTTTTTTGGCTTGCGCATCCGGGCGGTCTTTTATATCAGGCGGGGTCTCCATGATGGTATTGATACGGTCGAGGGAGGCCATCCCCCGTTGAATCAGGTTGGTCACCCACCCAAAGGCCATCATGGGCCACATGATCATGTTGAGATAGCTTATAAACGCGACAAAATCACCAGGTGTGATCTGCATGCTTATGGTTTGGCGCCCGCCAACGAGGATCACGATGGCCAGGCTGATGTTGGTAAAAAAAACCATAAGCGGGAAAAAAGAGCCGGTAATGTTTACAAGCCGGATGTTGTCATTGATGTATTTCCGGGAAATGCCGTTTAATTTTTCCCTTTCATCATCTTCCCGGTTAAACGCGCGTACAATGCGGATGCCGGCAAAACTTTCCCGCACCATTTCAGTCATCTCCGAAAAGGTTGCCTGCACGCGGGTATAAAGCCGGTGCATTTTGGCTGCGAAGATACGGGTAAAAAGGATAATGACAGGCATGGGGATCATGGCGTAGGCGGTCAGCCGCGGATCGATATAAATCATGAAAGCGATCGCCGCCGACCCCAGAAAAATGGCATCGGTCAGGGCGACGACGCCCATTCCCACCGCCATGCGGATGTTGTTGATGTCGTTTGTGGCGTGGGCCATGAGGTCGCCGGTTTTTTTCTGGTCGAAATAGGGTGAGGATAACGTCTGGATATGGGCGAAAAGGCGGTTTCTAAGGCCTTCTTCAACAACCCGGGCAGTGCCGATGAGCATCCTGCGCCAGAAAAATCGCAAAATACCCATTGCAAGCGCGATCATGACAATATAGCCGGCATAAACGGCAAGTTGAGACATGTCGAGATCAAGTGTGGCCAGATCGTCGACGGCCCACTTGACAACCCGGGGGATGAACAGTTGGAGCAGGTCAACCGCCATCAAACAGATGATGCCGAAGATAATCAGCCACAGGCGTTGGGAGAAATAAGGCTTTATGAGATATATCGAGTGCATGCTTCTCATGATGCAACCATTTTGCTTTCGATGCAGGGGAATCGATGGTGTTTCATAATATAGAGACTATCTCTCCCATAGTTTGTCAAGCTGTCTGATCGGGGGTACGACAGTATCTGAACGTCACGACAATCCCTGTTTTCGTTCGGGCACAGATAATATTGAATTTTTTTTGTTTAAAGCGTATGGTACAAAATATTGTTTTGAAATCTTTTTGGCAAAGAATTTAT
>SLIE01000332.1 GCA_007135795.1 Desulfobacterales bacterium | reverse complement strand
TCAAATAGCCTGGGAGAATTTTGATGAGAAAAACCCTCAAACAAATAAAAGCGCTTTCTGACGGCAATCGCTTTCGGATCGTCATGGCGCTGAGTACGCACGATGAGCTTTGCGTTTGCCAGATTACCGAGCTTTTAAAGGTATCAACCCCAACGGTTTCAAGGCACATGAGCATTTTGCAGAATGCCGGGCTGCTTGAAAACCGAAAGGACGCCCGGTGGGTTCATTACAGGTTATCCGAAAGCTTTCCGGCTGCGCTTTTAGGCTGGATCAAGACATCGGCGTTGGATTCTCAAATCATTTTACAGGATAAGCAAACATTAGAAGCGATTCTGGACAGCCCGATCGATGACTTGTGCCGGACGCAGAAAGAAAGGCGAATAGCTGATCGCTTAGGCAACATGATTGAAAATACAGTTCAAAAGGAGATTGACAATGGATGAAAAAACAAGAGAACTGATCGCCATCGGTTCATCAGTGGCGACCAACTGTCAACCATGTTTGACTTTTCACGTGGACAAGGCAGATGAGTTGGGCATCAGCGAAGTGGATATCCGGGAGGCGCTTGCCATCGGTGCCCAGGTGCAAAAAGGCGGCATGAACGCCATGCAGCGATTTGTCGAACAGTCCTTTGATGCAAAACTGGAATCGATCTCTTCGCAAAAGAAGAAAGCTTCGACCCTGAAGGTATACGACCCGCCCATGTGTTGTTCTACCGGTATATGTGGGACCAATGTCGATGACGCGCTGGTTGAGTTCGCCGGTTTGCTTAAAAAGGTTGAGAAACAAGGCATTGAAGTCAATCGCTGGAACCTTGTCCAGCAACCCCAGGCTTTTGCAGAAAACAGTGCCATCCGGGAAGCCATGGCTGAACTTGGACAAAGTGGCCTGCCCCTGGTCTATGTGGATGATGCGTTGGTCGTTTTCGGTCGCTATCCGGATAAGAAAGAGTTATTTGATCTGCTTGGCATCGATGAAGATGAGGGCAGGGAAAACAAAAATGATCAAAGCGAAAAAACAGTTGTTTCCATTACGGGTATTGGCGCGGCCGGTTCCGGGGAATGCGGTTCTGGAGGAGGGTGCTGTTGATGCAACACATTATTGAAAATGCGTTCCGCCATCAAGACATTCGGCTGGGTGATCAACCAGAGTTTTGCCGTTTTGAAAACCAAAGACCCGGTCCTGGCCGCTCACGGTCAACGAATTGAAGTACATCGAAGAAGCTAAATCGACCGAAGCAATGGCCAGGTCGTAATCTTGCCATGGGTGCCTAATCTGGAGAAAAGATGACCCGTCTTGTTGGAGAAACGGCATGATTAAAAAGTATAGAGATCAACGATTTATCCATGATTTTTTCAAACGTGTCACTTTAACCTGGAGGTTACAAGATGATCCCGAAAATTGAGAAAATTTTGTATGCAACCGATTTTTCTGAAAACTCCCGTATATCTATTGAATGGGCTATGGTGCTGGCCCGGAAACACGAGGCAAAATTGCTGGCGTTAAACGTAATAGACGATGTCGCCGTCCTGGCGCCCGGTATCCAGATGTATTTTACCGAAGAGGAGTGGAAAAAGCTTAAAAAAAGAAACGAAACCGAAGCGATTGGCTTGGCTGAGGCGCGTCTTCAGTCATTTTGCGACGCTGTACAAGCCAGCACGCCGGAATGCGAGTATGTTGCCGATGAAATCCTCGTGCGCCGGGGCAAACCCGTAGAGGAGATCGTTGCGGCTGCACAGGAGCATCAGTGCGATATTATCGTCCTGGGAACAACCGGCGGCGGAGGCTTGACCGATGCCATAATGGGATCCACGGCCAGGGGGGTTCTGCGGCACAGCCCGATTCCCGTTATGGCCGTTCCGATGATCGAAAAGCAGCGATAATAGATAGTGTCTGAACGAATAAAAACATAAAGCCATAGCCCACGGAACACATGGAAAAAGACGAAAAAACATCAGGGTGGTAAATATTTGTGGGCCATCGTTTTTTAATTTATATAAAAAGGAGAGACTGATAGATGAGCGACAAACAGGAACACACCATGGGGCTGTGGGCAAGGTACCTGACGCTGTGGGTGGCGCTTTGCATGGCGGCAGGGATTCTGATCGGGTACGCGTTTCCCGGTATGGCGAACTTTATCGATTCGCTTTCCATCCAACAGGTCAACATGCCGATCGGAATTTTGCTGTTTCTGATGATCTATCCCATCATGATTCAGATCGACTTTCAGCAGGTGGTGGAAGCGGTAAAATCGCCGAAACCGGTTTTGACCACGCTAATCGTCAATTGGGGGATCAAGCCTTTTACCATGACGTTTTTCGCATGGTTGTTCATGACCCAGATATGGGCGCCTTTCATATCTCCGGAAATGGCTGCTGAATATACGGCAGGTATGATTTTGCTGGGGATTGCCCCCTGCACGGCCATGGTTTTTGTCTGGAGCTATCTTTCCGGCGGAAACATGGGGCACACGCTGGTCATGGTGGCAATCAATTCCCTGACGATGCTTTTTTTCTATGCGCCGTTGGGGAATTTGCTTCTGGGCGTGGCCATGCCCATACCGCTTGTCACCCTGGCCCTGACCGTTGGCGTGTACGTCGGTGTGCCGCTGGTGGCCGGGTATCTCACCCGGAAAATGCTGATCCAGCGCAAGGGGATGGACTGGTTTGAAAGTGTGTATGTCAAGAAATGGGGGAGCGTCTCCCAGGTCGCGCTGCTGGTCACCCTCGTGGCCCTGTTCATGCTGCAGGGAGAAGTGATTATCCAGCAGCCCCTGGTCATTGTAATGATTGCCATCCCCTTGATCATCCAGACATTTTTCATATTCGGAATCGCGTATCTGGCCTGCAGGCCGCTGAGGATTTCTTACGAGGACGCGGCTCCCACAGCGCAAATCGGCGCCTCCAACCACTTTGAAGTCGCCATTGCCGTTGCGCTCACATTGTACGGTACCGGATCAGGGGCCGCGCTGGCAACGGTGGTGGGCGTATTGATTGAAGTGCCGATCATGCTGGCACTGGTGCGCTTCTGCCTGCGCACAAAACACTGGTTCCCAAGGGAAGAAAACAAAGCACCGATCGCATAATAAGAAAAAGCCCCGATATCGGCGATACCGGGGCTTCCGCTTTGTTGTTGTTAACCAAGATCGAATCCGGACAGGTAAGCTTCAAGCATTTCTTTTTTCCCCGCCTCAAGGTGCGGACAGTCATGGGGCGCCTTGACCCCTTCGGAAAGCAGTTTGGCAAAAACCATGCAGGTCGGCTGACCGCACTCTTTCGGACATCCTGCCGTGTTGGGCAGAAGCTTGAGGATATCAAAGATTTTCGGTGCCGAACGCGTCTCGTATTTAGGTTCGATCTGGTCTTTTCTTTCCCATATGTCATTGATTTCGCGCATGAGCCAACTGCATATTTTCTCAGCCTCATCTTCCCCGCTCAATGCATTTACGGCAATCTTTTCCGGATGGATGGTAATCAGCTTGCCGTACGCCTTGAACGTCACCGAGGGTGGGTCGGCAGTATATGCATCACCTCCCATTTCAGCATTCAAATAGGGGATCACTTCCGATATATCATTGTTTAAATGTGCGAAGCAATGAACGCTTTCGGCTTCCTGATTGCACTTGGAGCGAAATATTTCCTTTTTATACCCGGACAACAGCATGGTTCTTACTCCCTTTGACGTCTTTTTTGCCTTGCTGAATTTCTCAATGCAAAAATCAATTATTGTCTATTTTATTCAAATAATAACAAAATAGATTCAGGCCGTCAATCGATAATGCCCACTATATATTTACATAAAAGAATATATGATTTGCTCCATGGGAGGTCAAATTTTATATCAAATGATTAATTCAATTAT
>SLIE01000039.1 GCA_007135795.1 Desulfobacterales bacterium | reverse complement strand
TCCGGCGGCACACCGCACACTGCCGGCGTCGGATGAAGGCGGAACATTGTTTCCACCGGATTGAGACCATTGTGATCACGACCGCGCACCCGCGTGATAATATGCTGAAGATGCCGCAATTTCAGCGGTTTCAAGGATGCCGTCACCTCCAGTGTTTTGCAGAGGCGAGCCATGTGTTCACGGATATAATCGACTACGATCCGATGCTCTTCAAGATCTTTTATCGATGCCATAAGCTGGGATTCAAGCAGATCGTCCTGCCCGGGGTTGTCACCGCGCGGCCGCGTCCCCGCAATGGCATCGGTTGACAAAACACCTTCCGACAAGTTAAACAACCGTTCGGGTGATCTGCCGAAAAACGCGTCTCCGGTTTTTTGCCTGCAATAAAAAAGAAAGGAGTCCTCTTCGATCCGTTCTATTCCCCGGAACAAGCGGACAGGATCCCAATACTGATCGCTTTTCATTATTTTTTTTCTTGCCAAAACCACTTTTCGCGCACCGTTTTCACGGAGCCAGCCGAGGGCTTCCTTTACAAGCAACCCCCACTTTTCATGTCCGGGAACAAGGGTTACCGAATGCGGTGGAATCTCACCGGAGGGCACCTGCGACAATGCCATGTCATCGAGGGCGCGCAACTGTTTTCCAATATCATCCGTGATTACGAATGGTTCTTGATTTTCTGGAAAAAGACAATTCAGGACGATTGTACAGCCATCCGCATCTCCCCGGAATTCCACAAGCGGCAGCACAAACCGGAACCGGTCAAACGAGCGCCATTCCGGCGGCGTAGCACTGTTATTAAAAAAACTCATTCCCCCAAACAAGACAAACAAGGGGTCCTGCTCCCAGAGACCGGCTATTTCATCAATCGGGAGCTTGCCATCCGGATTCCCGGTAAAAACGCGCGTGCAACCGATTGCACCAACTTCATAGCGATTGCGCCGATCCCTGAAATAAAACTGATCCAGTCCTTCCGCTGAAAGAACGATATCCGATATCCGGATGGGAAACGGCACCCGCGTTTCAATGCGATGCGCACGATAACCACTGTATACGCCTTTAGCGTCGGCACTGCTGAATGCCCCCGCCGTCAACCGGCTCAAAGCTTTCTCAAATAATCGATAAAACGAAAAAACAGATGTCATTGATATTCACATGGACCAAATGTCGGGATTATAATTCATTAAAATCAACTCAATTTTAAACCTGTTGAAGCACTTCTTCTTCACGCGTCCTTTTTTCATTCAGGTGGAAAATCTGTAATAATACAATGAATGTCATTTGAAACAAGAGAAATCAGCGAATAATTAAAAAAATGATCACCATTACATCCAACGCCCGGAACGTAGCCGGACATCAGAAAGCGGCACCTTATGAAATCCTCATGACACGGGACAAAACAGGTTCACCTATGCAACTGATTTGTCCCCTCTGGTTTGACGGAAAGTGCAGTTTTACTTATTATTATACTAATATAAAGCAATACGCACCTATTTTTATCCCAGTAACTGAAAGGGAGGTATAACAATGCTTGACACCGGACCTTCTAAATCCAGAGACACAAAGCTAAGTGGCAATAAATCCAAAAAAATCATCCAGGACCTGCTCCGGCAAGCGGACGTAACCATCGGTGGAGATAATCCATGGGACATCCAAGTGCATAATGAAGCGCTTTATGACCGCATTCTTCGAGACGGGGAGTTGGGCATGGGTGAATCCTACATGGACGGATGGTGGGACTGCCAGGCATTGGACCAGCTCACGGACCGGGTATTCCGGGGGCAGTTGCACAACTTCTTCCAGAACAACTGGAAAAACAGCCTGCACCTGCTCAAAGCACGCTATATAAACCTGCAAAAAAATCACAGGGCCTACAAAGTAGGCCATTTGCATTACGACGTGGGCAACGATCTGTACAAGGATATGCTGGACAGTCGCATGGCATACACATGCGGATACTGGGGGAACGGCGCCCGCAACCTGGACGAAGCCCAGGAAGCCAAACTGGATCTGGTTGCCCGAAAAATCGAACTTGAGCCCGGGA
This sequence comes from Desulfobacterales bacterium, assembly GCA_007135795.1. Lineage (GTDB taxonomy): Bacteria > Desulfobacterota > Desulfobacteria > Desulfobacterales > Desulfosalsimonadaceae > B1SED10-16. The sequence goes on along the minus strand of SLIE01000039.1, from coordinate 1,820 downwards.
TGAAAGTTCTCGACCTTGGATGCGGGTGGGGATGTTTTGCCAAGTATGCCGCGGAGAAATACGGCGCTGAAGTTACCGGGGTAACCGTATCCCGGGAACAGGTCAATCTGGGCAATCAGATGTGCGAGAACCTGCCCGTTAAAATTCTCCTTGAAGACTATAAAAACGTCACAGGCCAATACGACAGGGTGATCTCCATTGGCATTATGGAACACGTGGGATATAAAAACTATCGAACCTACATGGAAACCGCCGACCGATGCCTGAAAGATGACGGCATCGCCCTGATTCACACCATCGGTGGGAATCGAAGCAAAACCACCGCCAATAACTGGTACACAACGTACATCTTTCCCAACAGTGCACTTCCCTCCATAGCCCAGCTTGGTGCAGCCATGGAGGACCTTTTCGTAATGGAGGACTGGCACAACTTCGGCCCGGACTATGATAAAACCCTGATGGCCTGGCATGATAATTTCGAAAGGTCCTGGCACAAGCACAAGCAGAACTATGACGAACGTTTCTACCGCATGTGGAATTTCTACTTATTGACTTCGGCAGGCGCATTTCGCGCAAGAACGAATCAGTTGTGGCAGATCGTTATGACAAAGCCTGGCACTGCTCAGCCAGCATGCAGGCTGAGTTAAATGATACATGCAACCGTCATTATCGCCGGAGGAGGGCCGGCCGGGGCCACCTGCGCGCGGGAACTCACGAAACACGGCATCGATGCGCTGATATTGGATAAACAACGCTTTCCGCGAACCAAACTGTGCGCAGGGTGGATTACGCCCAAGGTTCTGGCCGACCTGGAACTAAACCCCGGGGACTATCCTCACAGAATTCTTCTATACCGCCGACTTCGATTTTACTTCCGTGGGATACCCGTACCCGTCCCCACATTACAATATTCCATTCGCAGGCGGGAATTCGATGATTTTCTCCTGAAACGCGCGGGTGCGCCTGTGCATCAACACAATGTCAGGTCCATCCGCCAATCCGGGGACGGTTATATCATCGATGACACTTACCATTGCAAATACCTGGTGGGCGCGGGTGGAACCTTCTGCCCGGTTTACAGGAACCTTTTCCCGGATGCACACCCCCGCAAACCTGAACGTTCAATTGTCACGCTGGAGATTGAATTTCCTTTTCAATGGGGAGACCCAGAATGCCGGCTGTGGTTTTTTGACAATGGCCTTCCCGGTTACAGCTGGTACGTGCCAAAACAAAACGGGTATCTCAACATAGGGATCGGCGGCAAAATAGCATCCTTAAAGAGACGGGGAGAGACCATCAATGCGCACTGGCAAAAATTTCTCAAAAAACTCTCGCAAAAAGGCCTGATCAACGGCCGCCAGCTTTCCCCCAAGGGGCATGTTTATCATCTGCGGGGCGAAACAGACGTGGTTCAAAAAGGAAACGCCTTTATCATTGGAGATGCCGCCGGTCTTGCCACCCGGGACATGGGTGAAGGGATCGGACCGGCAATAGAAAGCGCACAGATGGCGGCCCACGCCATTACCCATGGCGGCTCCTACACCACGCGTGCGGTTACCCGCTGGAGTACCCCCCAGATCCTGCTGGGTAAAATCAGGTGGGAGAAACGCCCCAGCCTTTCAAGATAATCATTTAGCCTGCGAACCTGCCAAAAAAGCAATTGCCTTTGCTCCCTATCTGGGCTAGTATCCTGACAATGCTTGAAGCAAACCCGGAGGGCATAAACCCATATAGCCCACGGAATACACGGAAAAATACGCGAAAAGGGCAAAAAATCTTTTTGCCTTCGGCGAAAGGGAAACGGCAGGATCGCAGGTGGG
>SLIE01000196.1 GCA_007135795.1 Desulfobacterales bacterium | reverse complement strand
AGAGATAAAGTTGCAATTATCGGTATGGGATGCACCAAGTTCGGCGAGCGCTGGGATGTGGGTGCGGAAGAACTCATGGTGGAGTCTTTTATGGAATGCCTGGCCGATGCCGGGATTGAAAAGAACGAGATCGAGGCGGCCTGGTTCGGCACCTGTTTTGACGAGGGGTCCGTGGGTAAAAGCGCCCTGCCGCTTACCACGACGTTGCGCCTCCCCTTTATTCCGGCAACGAGGGTGGAAAACTATTGCGCCACGGGCAGTGAAGCCTTCAGGGGGGCCTGTTATGCCGTGGCTTCCGGGGCCTATGACATCTGTCTGGCCCTGGGTGTGGAAAAACTCAAGGACACAGGCTTCGGCGGCCTGCCCGGCTTCACCGGCTCCAATGCCGGCAGCCTCTCCTGGCAGTGGTATCCCAATATGACGGCCCCGGGCACTTTTGCCCAGCTTGCCTCTGCTTACGGGGCCAAGTACAAGATTGGCGATAAGGATATCAAACGGGCCATGGCCCATATTTCAACCAAAAGCCATGCCAACGGGGCGAAAAATCCCAAGGCCCATCTCAGGAAAGAGGTGACCATGGATCAGGTCATGAATTCCCCGATCATTGCCCACCCCCTGGGGTTGTTTGACTGCTGCGGCGTCAGCGACGGATCTGCCTGCGCTATCGTCACCACCCCGGAGATCGCCAAAAAGATGGGAAAGACCGATTTCGTATCCGTGAAAGCTCTTCAGCTGGCATTAAGTTCCGGCGAGGAAATGGCATATAACGACTGGGACGGGGATCATTTCATGACCACCACCCGGTGCAGCGAAAAAGCCTATAAGGAAGCCGGGATCAACAATCCCAGAGAAGAGATTTCCATGATGGAGGTCCATGACTGCTTTTCCATCACCGAGCTTGTCACCATGGAGGATCTCCACATCTCCGAACGGGGCAGGGCCGTGCACGACATTCTGGACGGGTTCTATGACAGCGACGGTAAGGTCCCCTGCCAGATCGACGGGGGGCTCAAGTGTTTCGGCCATCCCATCGGTGCTTCGGGCCTTCGCATGCTCTATGAAATGTATCTCCAGCTCAACGGCCGGGCAGGGGACCGGCAGCTGGACAACCCCAAACTGGGCCTGACCCATAATCTCGGCGGATTTCCAAGCGCAAACATTTGCAGTATATCCATCGTCGGGAAATACGAAGGTTAGATATCTTTCTCCTGCCCGGCCTGAAGCTATCTGGGCCGGCAGGGATGAAAAAGAATTTAAGCCAGGATATGTCAGCGAAACCGGAAAGGAACTGAATCGATTATGACCTTTGAACCGAGCTTTGGATTAAGCAAATCCCAAAAGCAGATCCAGAAGGCGGCCTGGGAGTTTGCACGGGGTGAATTTGACAAGGATGAGCTCCTGAACCTGGAAAAAGCCGGGGCGTTCCCCGGAAAAATATGGAAAAAGGCCGCAAAGCTGGGGTTTATCGGGCTGCACGTTGAAGAAGGCTTTTCAGGCGGGGGTGGCATTGGGCATTGCCCAGGGCGCCATGGACCGGACCCTGGCCTATGCCAAACAGCGGGAGCAGTTCGGACGGAAGATCGCCCTGTTTCAGAGCCTTCGCCATAAAATCGCAGAGATGGCCCTGAAGATCGAGCTTGCCCGGGGCATTGTCTATGGCGCGGCCTGTGCCCGTGACAGGAAAAACAAGACAGCCACACTTCCGGCCATGGCCATGGAATTCTGCCGAACCCGGCCCCGGAACGGCAAACCCTTAAGCAAGCATCAATCGGTCCATTTTGCCCTGGTGGAGATGGCAACCGAGGTTGAGATCCAGAAAAAATTTGTGCATGTCCTGATCAATGACCACATGGCCGGCAAGCAGGTGATCAAGGAGACCTGCATGGCCAAATACCTGATGACGGAGATGTCCAAGGTTCTGGCGTCCAGATGCATGGATATAATGGGGTCCGATTCTGCTCTGGAAAGTCACGAACTGACCTGGATGTTCCGGGATGCCCGGGTGACATCCATTTTTGCGGGTACCAATGAGATCATGAAAACCATTATCGCCAAGACAATGGGATTATAAGTGGGGAAATCTCATGCCGTCACCCAGCGGGAGATGGTGGTGGCGCTTCCGGAGGTACCCAGACAATCGGCGTGCCCGTGAAACTGAGCCATACCCCGGGACAGGTCAGGACCCCGCCAGATTCCTTTGGTCAGAGCACTGAAGAGATACTGTCTGGCTTGGGCTATTCCCGGGATGAGAGAACACAATTTCACCAGGAAAAGATCATCTGAACAGGTTCTGGCTGAACGCGCCGCTCCAAACTGGAAAAATGTCTTGTCATTTTTAGTCAAAACTGGCAATAATTGTTTCCAATTGTGGTACGGATCGGAAAAATTAATAGCCGGAGGTTTGGGAATGATTGACCTGCTCAAGGAAATGATCCTCGATTTTCAGGAGATTGACCTGCCAACGGGCGTGCCCAGGCGGGTTGCTGTTTCGCCCGTCCAGGGTAAAGCCATGGTTTGCATCGGTGTGCGTCGCGGCGGTAAATCGACTTTCATGTTCCAGATTATGAAGAAGCTGCAGGAATCAGGTGTCTCCCGTCAGAACATTCTCTATCTAAACTTTTTCGATGATCGCCTGCACAGCTTGCAACAGGGCAGCCTGAGTTTGATTCTGGAAGCCTATTTCTCGCTATATCCGGAAAAAAAGAATGACGAGAAGGTTTATTGCTTTTTTGATGAGATCCAGGTCGTGCCTGGCTGGGAGTCCTTTATTGACCGTCTGATGCGCATGGAAAAGTGTGAGGTGTATATCACCGGGTCATCGGCTCAGATGCTCTCCCGAGAGATCGCGACCCAGATGCGCGGACGGGCACTTTCCTGGGAAATGTTCCCATTTTCATTCCGGGAGTTTCTTGATTATAAGGAGGTCGAAAGCGACAATCCATTCTCGACCAAAAAACGGCTGACCATCCAGAAGGTATTCGAGGAGTACTGGGAAACCGGAGGTTTCCCCGAGGTTGCAGGCCTTGGTCGAATGCTGCGGATCAAGATCCACCAGGAATATTTCAACGCAATGCTGTTCCGCGACCTCGTTGAACGCCATGATATCTCTCACCCCAAGGCAGTCACGGATCTGGCGCATTGGCTCGTGGACAATACGGGTTCTCTCTATTCCATCAACAAACTGACCGGCTATCTGAAATCCCTGGGTCACAAAGCACCAAAATCCGCCGTCTCCGATTATCTCGAATGGTTCGAAGACGCCTACGTTCTGTTTACTGTGCGTGTCTTTGACGCCTCGCTGTCCAGGGCCAACGCCAACCCAAAGAAGATTTATTGCGTCGATCACGCGCTGGTGCCGTCGATCAGTTCCGGCATTCTGGTCAATTCGGGCCATCTCCTGGAAAATCTGGTGTTCACGGCGTTGCGCCGAGTCACGCCGCATATTTTTTACTACAAGACCAAGGCGGGCCGGGAGGTTGATTTCATCGCCGGACGACAGGGGCCTTCCCGCATGCTTGTTCAGGTTTGTGAATCAATTGTCGACCAGCAAACCCGCAAGCGGGAAACCACGGCGCTTGCCGAAGCCATGACCGAACTGGAACTGTCACAAGGCATCATCGTGACGCGCAACGAGGAAGAGCAGATACAGGTAGGTTTCGGAAAGATTGACGTGGTGCCAGCCTGGCGGTTTTTGCTGAATATGCCGGGAAGCGTCTGAATTTGGGGTCACCCATTCCGTTGTGCGGTGAGATTGAACCCTGTGGCGTTGAAATATATTTGTTGAATAAATGGTTATTTCATTATTCACCGTACATATCCGTTATTAGTTTTCGTAATTGAGCGGCTTTGATATCGGATGACGTATCAAGTTTATTTTTCAATCTTTGCTTGCTAATGGT
>SLIE01000112.1 GCA_007135795.1 Desulfobacterales bacterium | reverse complement strand
ATTGGATTTTTTACGAAGCAGCCAAACATTCTAAAACAATGACGACGACCTGATTGTATAATCATTATTATGATTCAACCCTGCTTCGTTCTCCCCCGAAGACTTGGTTTCGCCCCGCCGCCTTGGCCTTGTAAAGCATCTCATCAGCCCTGGCGAGCACTTTATCCACATTATCTTCAGGCATGAATTCAGTGACACCAAAGCTCAATGTTACCGGATAGCCGGCAACAGGTTCCTTATTAATTTCGCTTCTGCATCTCTCGGCCAGTTGGTACGCACTTTCCCCAGCGATTTCCGGTGCCACGATGAGAAACTCTTCCCCGCCCCAACGCGCCACAAAATCAGACTCACGAACCGAGTTTGTTAATATCCGGGCAATTTCTGCCAGCACATCATCACCTGCGGCATGCCCGTAAGTGTCATTTAACTGTTTGAAATGATCCACATCAGCGAAGATTACGGAAAACCGTCGCCCATGACGCCCCGCAATTGATGCCTGTTTTTTCAAAAACTGTTCCGCCGCCCGACGATTGGCCAGGTCAGTAAGCAGATCGGTACTTGCCCACTGATCCAGAACTTCAGCTCGGATGAGCGCCCACTGCAGCTTTTGACGCATTACGGTTGCCGCGCTCGTGAGCCCCAAAAACAACATTAGAAAAAGATGGACACGCAGCAAATAGACGAGAACCTCGGTGGAGACCTCTCCGTGAATGACATCGTTGGTTACGGAGATGCCGGCGATTGTGATGGATAGCACGATAATAATCAATCCCGCCCTCAGCCCCCAATTGTAATCGAGCATGACAAATCCGGCCACGACAAGCGCGCCCACCGCCCAGTAATGACCACCTGCAAGGACTAATAATTGTTTATCAATGGGTCCCGCAAAATGAAAATGCCAGGCAAGACGACCCATAATAAGTATAGCGATAGTTACAAACATCATGACTTCAAGCATCCACAAAGGCAGAAACTCCCGCCATACAAGCACAAACACAACTGCGAAAAGCAGAGCATAGATCGGGTAGAGAACTTGAACAAAAGTATCTCCGGACTCCTGTAGGAACAAACTCAACAGGAAGATGAGTATGCCGCAAACCAGCGATACCAGGTAGACGATTCGTTTGCGACCCTGGAACCGCTCAAATTCATCTCGAAAACCGCCTCTAACTCCAATTTTCATATCAATGCGTCCAGTTCCATCAATTAAACGACCCGTAATGGTGCCGGATATATTTTAATTCCTTTAATCTTTTTTTGCATACAACCCACTCGCAATTATTATTATAATTATAATCCTGAATGCCGATGCAATATAATAACATGAGTATGGTTGATTTGCGTTGCTTCGGGAATACACCATTGTTGATGAAAAAGAAAAGTAAAAAGGCCCTGTTGTACGAATATTCATTCGAAGAGGTGATTAGTGCAGGATTCAGGAAAGCGGACCGCAACCGGACGGAATCGAATGCAATACTCTGGGTATTTAATTTACGGAAACTCGGACTGTAACCAGGAGAAACAATATGAGCAGTAATCAAGTAATTGGTATCGCGCTTCTTGTGCTTGGAATCATTCTTCTTTTTTTTGGCTACCAGTCTTCCCAGGCAGTCGATGATCAAATTTTCGAAGCGCTCACCGGTCGGTTTACGGAATCCACCATGTGGCTTTTAATCGGTGGTGGCATTTCCGCGGCAGTCGGCGTGGTACTGCTGGCTCTAAAACGATGAATGAAGGATAATTCATGAAAGACGGGTGGATCGATGCTTATGGTGATAGCATGGTCCAACTCAAATACCGAACTGACTGTACGCCTTCCTTTATACTATCAGTCATATCCGGCCAGAATATTTACATCCTATTAAAAGACAGCCTGAATCTAGGAGACTCAGGCTGTCGATCGAAAGCAAATCAGAGAATGAGCCGGTATTATAATGATGCCAGCGGACCTAAGGCTGGCGAGAGGGTTGCTGTTGTAAATCCCGCAATTGCTCCTGCTGCGCTTCAGTGAGCAAATCATAAATTCGGTTGCGATATTCAATTGCCGATTCAAGTAATTCCCCCTGCTTCTTGCTCATGGCTTCCTGCAGTTCACGCACTTTTTCGGGGTCAGGCCTGTCTTCCGCCATGATATCCACAAGATCATCGCGCATATCCATAAGATCCGGCATGATTTCCATGTGGTGGCGACGCGCCTCTCTTTGTATGGAACGAATCTCGTCATGCTGCTCATCTGTCAGGTCGAGATGATACAAGGCCATCATCCCCATACCCATTCCCGGCCCCATACCCGGACCCATCATACCCATACCCGGACACATCATCCCAGGCCCGTTCATCATTCCCGGTCCCATACCCATGCCTGGTCCCATACCCATTTCCGGACACATCATGGGCCGCCCCCCCATCATCATCGGAGCGCGGGAACGGTCCTCAAATTCCTGGTCTTGTTGCGGCCCCATCATGGGTTGCCTTCTCTGGGCCTCGGCAATTAAAGCATTGCCGAGGACAAGCGAGACCAGCAATACCAGCGCCATGCATTTTCCCAAGCTCATGTGTTTCATCTTTAAACCTCCATGGTTAAAATTCAGGTAAAATTCAGCCATCGGTTTCAGGCTGACAATAATCTCAACTGTCAATAAGTTTCTCATCGTTGAGATTATTGTCAAAAAAATCAAAGAGGAAAAGAGGAAAGCAATGCCAGACAGACGGGGGTACATGTTTGATCCTGAAAGCGTTTCAGAATCATTGTTCGATACAAGCTATTTCATGCAACGGCAACATCCCCGAACGTCACCGGAAGTGTTTTTTCCGGAATTGACGGATTTACGCTCAGAGATGTAATTTTTCTTTTTTGATTTCCCTCAGAAAAATTCGCATATACCTCATACTTGATAACATCAGGGCGAGCCCGATGCCGATATAACAAATTGCCAGGTATTGTTTGGGTATGGTTGAGTGGCGCAACACCATCCCCATGGCCACCATGATGGCAATAATCAGATAACTCTTCCAGGGGATGAAGGAAAAAAGACATCTTTTTTCACTCATGGGCAAAATTCTTACCAGGTTCTTGTCCACGATCCTTAAGAACCCGAAATGATGGACCAATAAAGCCAATATCACACCGGCTCCTGCAAAAAAATACAGGTTCGTGGTTGCAATTTCGAATAACCATGAAAATGCAGTGGATAACAACATGATACCAACGCATAACCAGACAATTCCCGCCATAAAAACCAGGAAGCTGCTATTTACGGCAGGCTTATATTCTCTCAGTCTATTTATCATGATTTATGTTGGAAATCCTGATCATTTCTTAATAATGATGCAATTCAAAGATCGGAGTTTTTCTTTTTTTGCGTCCACAGAGTTCAATATACAGAAAAATACAGCAAGTAACCAGCATCATTTTTTAAAGCGTTTTAGAGATAGAATGCAGCATATTTAAGTGTACGTGTATGTCTACAAGGCGTAAGCCGCAAATTCTGAGGGATCTCAAACTTTTCACGAAGCTGTCTGATCGCGCCTTTTTAGGAGATTGTCATAATCGATGGCCATCTCTTGAAATAATTCAGCCCACAGCCGGTCAATCGGTCAGAACAAATTGGCTCCGGCCCAGCCCTGACGCGATACAAATTGCCAGAACCACGACCGCGGCCAGAAGGCAAATATACGCAGTCCACCCAAAGTGCCGGTATATAAGCCCGGGGAGATAGGACCCGAGCGTGCCGCCGGCGTAGTAACAGGAAATGTAGAGGCCGTTGACGACACCTCTTTTATTGCCGGCATGCCGATTGATGAGTCCGGGCGCCACGGCATGAACGAGAAACATGCCGGCACAAAACAGGAACATATTGGCAAATGCCAGGGATGTGCTGCTGGTGACAAAAAATAGCATGGACACCAGGTAACAAAAAAGAGAAACCAT
>SLIE01000338.1 GCA_007135795.1 Desulfobacterales bacterium | reverse complement strand
TGAAAATCAATAAGATCGTCAATCTTTCGGATGATCTTGCATTGGCCTTAAAGGCGCTCAGTGTAAGAATCATCGCACCCATACCCGGTAAGGCCGTAATCGGGATCGAGTTGCCCAATGATCATCGGGAGATGGTTGGTTTCAAGGATGTTGTCGCCTCCGGGGTATATAAAAAATCGGGATCCAAATTGACCATCGCCTTGGGCAAGGATATTGTGGGGCATCCCGTGGTGGCGGATCTCGAAAAAATGCCGCACCTGCTTATTGCCGGAGCTACCGGAACCGGGAAAAGTGTTGCGCTGAATACAATGATCACAAGTATTCTTTACAAATCCACGCCAGATGATGTCAAATTCATCATGATCGATCCCAAGCGGATAGAGCTTTCCATATATGATGGCATCCCCCACCTGATCGCACCGGTTGTAACGGACATGAAAAAAGCGACAAATGCATTGTTTTGGGCTGTCCGGGAAATGGAGCGGCGCTATCAGCTGCTTTCCATTAAGAAAGTGCGAAATATCCGGCAATACAATACAAAGATTGAAAAAGAAGAAAAACCGGAAGGAGAGGAAGATCCATCGGAAAAACTTCCCTATATTGTCATCGTAATCGACGAGCTTGCGGATCTGATGATGGTCTCATCGAGGGATGTCGAGGTTGGTATTACAAGGCTTGCCCAGATGGCCAGGGCTTCCGGAATCCATATGATCATAGCCACCCAGCGTCCCTCGGTGGATGTGCTGACCGGACTGATCAAGGCGAATTTTCCGACCCGCTTGTCTTTCCAAGTCTCTTCGAAAACCGACTCAAGAACGATCATCGATTCCAACGGTGCGGAAGCACTCCTGGGAAATGGCGATATGTTGTTTTTGCCCCCTGGAACAGCCCGGCTCCAGCGTATTCACGGGGCTTATGTATCAGAAGACGAAGTGACCCGGATTATTGATTTTCTAAAAGCCCAGAAAAAACCCGAATATGACCACGAGATTGTGGAAGCGGTAGAACCCGGGAAAGGGGAAGGGGAGGGGAAGGATTATGATGAACGATATGACGAGGCTGTCGAGCTCGTGACGAAAACCGGCCAGGCATCCATATCCATGGTGCAGCGACACCTGCGGATCGGTTACAACAGGGCGGCAAGGATTATCGAAGTCATGGAATCGGAAGGAATCGTGGGGCCGTCTGACGGGGTTAAGGCAAGGGAAATCCTTGTGAGGCGGGATTACGATCAGATGTAGCCGAACATTTTCTCACCCTTTTTACCTTTTAGCTATATCAGCCACGGCAATATATTCTTACAACAACCTCTCAGTCAAAAAAGTAAATGCATGAACATCGATGAAACTATAATTGATTCAGTCAAAGGCTTTCTGGATAAGGAAGAAGGAATGCGGTTGTATGACCTTGCCGGTGAGGCTTCATGGCGGGCACCCTGCCTGGAGATCGGCAGCTACTGCGGGAAATCGACCTTGTATCTTGGTGCGGGTTGCAGGGAAAAGGGGGGAATCCTTTTCTCCATAGACCATCACCGGGGATCGGAAGAACAGCAACCCGGCGAGGGGTATTTTGACCCTGAAACATGGGATATCCAGGCCGGGTGTATGAACACGTTCCCCTTTTTCAGGGAAACATTGAGTCGGTCGGTGCTTGAAGATACGGTCATTCCTGTTATCACGCGTTCAGCCGTTGCAGCGCGTATGTGGGCGACCCCATTGAGTCTTGTCTTCATAGATGGCGGGCATACGTATGAAGCGGCTTTTACAGACTACGGCAATTGGGCCCGCCATCTGATTCCCGGTGGATACCTGGTCATTCATGACATATTTAAAAACTCTGAGGAAGGCGGGCAGGCGCCATATTACATATACAGGCTGGCTGTTGCATCGGGGTTGTTTGATGTGTTACCGATGACGAAGACGTTAGGTGTTCTCAGGCGGCGGGAGTGCGGTAAAATGCCTGCTACGTTGCCAGAAGTGTAGTTTAAGATCCTCTATTTCTGTTTGATTATGGCAAGCTTGTGCAAAGGAAAAATAGTTCGGTGCCACGCCATAAATCCAATGACATATACATTTCATTTTGCGGCCGGATTTTTGGTGAAGTATATCACGATGCTTTTGCCGATGAAGGGGTTTAAGGCTGAGTCGATGGTTCGCGTCAGTTTCGGTTTCTTCATGATGTCCCATGTTAAAAACCGGTGATAAAGGCAGACGGGGAGGGCGGTATCATTACCCGGACCTGCAAGACACTTGATCCACCAGTAGGGCGTGTGGATTCCATGGGCATAGTGGGAAGATCGCTTTTGAAGACCCAGGTTTTTAAAAAGTTCGATGAGTTGGTTTTTTTTATAGATGCGGATATGTCCGCCTTCGGTATTGCAATAAGTATGAGAGAGTTTCCAGCAGATTTTTTCCGGTAAAAACCGGGGTACGCTAATGCTGAGGGTGCCGCCTGGTTTGAGGACCCGGCTGAGTTCTTCGGCAGCTTTCAGATCGTCAGGGATGTGCTCCAGAACCTCAGAGCAGATGACGTGATCAAAGACATGGTCCGGAAAGGGAAGGCGTGTGATGTCTGCGGCTGAAACGCCCCACCGCCCCTTCAAACCACCTGCGAACGCGCCATGTGCGAAAATATTCGATTTTGCTTTTACCAGATCTTCAATGTTGATATCCACACCCGTTACCATGGCGTCATAATCCGCACAAGCGCCGCTTACGTGGCGACCGGGGCCGCATCCCATATCAAGAATCTTGTCGCCCGAAGATATGTTGAGTCTCTTGTAATCAATTGTAATCAAGTATCACCTTCCTGTATGCCTCCAACGTATTACAGGCCGCAGCCTCCCATGTGAGGTGTTTTTGCACTCTTGTGTATCCGGCTTTACCGAGTTTATCCGCAACCGTTGGATTGTCCAGCAGTTTCAGGATCGCGTGTTCAAGCGCAACCGAATCGGCAGGTGGCACCAGCAACCCCGCATCACCCACAACTTCCGGCAGAGCTCCTCCGGTCGTGCTGATAACCGGAACACCGCAGGCCATCGCCTCACCTGCCGGCAGTCCGAATCCTTCATATATCGATGGAATGACAGCCATTGTCGCCCTGGCATATTGCCGGACAAATTCTTCATTGGATATCCGGCCTGTGAACGTAATCAAATGCCCGATTCCCAGAGATCGGACAAGTTTTTCCACGATTGAGTTCTTTTGAGGTTTTCCAACGACAATTAGTTTTATATCGCGTTTTTTTGCAATTTCGGAAATCGCAAGCAGCAGGTAATTGAGGCCTTTTAGAGGTGTATCCGCACTGTTGGTAACCATTATTCGGTTATTTTCACGCTCGATTTCCGGAATCGGGTAAAACAACTCTGTGTTTATACCGTTTGGTATGATTGAAAACCGGTGTTTCGGGAGGTTGAATTCCCGGCAGATATCCGTCCTGGCGCACCCAGAAACCGTTATGATATGGGGGATTGTTCTGGATACTTTTTTTTGCATGTTTAGAAAGGAATACCATCGGAGATGTTTGAGTTTCTTAAAAAAAGCAGTTTCTGATTTCACCGCGATATCACAATCAACTGTAATGGGGTGGTGAATTGTGGCAATTGTCGGTTTTTTGCGTTTAATGGCCCAGACGCCGTAAGAAAGGCTCTGGTTGTCGTGGATGATATCGTAGTTGTCGAGTCGTGTTTTGAGATATTGCCAGGTTCGCAACCCGAATGTATAGGGTTCCGGAAATCCCATTGTGGATGTCCCAAGCCATTCCAGCAGGTTTGTCATGTCAGAGAGCGCTTTTGCGCTTGGCACGCGGAAAAGATCGCTGGCATTATAAAGATCAAGGCTTGGGATTTTTGCAAGCGTGACGCTATCCGAAAGTTCCGGGTATGGTTGACCGGACAATACATCCACTTTATGACCAAGCGACGTCAGCGCCTGGCT
>SLIE01000487.1 GCA_007135795.1 Desulfobacterales bacterium | reverse complement strand
TTGGCGGCTTTGCCATGATACCGCTAATGGAAGATATCGAGATCATGAAGCGCATGCAGCATAACGGGCTAAAGATCAAATTGATCGATAAAGCCGTTACCACATCCGCCCGCCGGTGGGAAAAGGAAGGATTGATTTATTGCATTATTCGAAACAATATGCTCTCGGGCCTCTTTCATGCAGGCGTGAAAGCGTCAACGCTTAACCGGCACTATACCCATATTTAAAACCAGGTTTCCGTGCCCGCCTCGCCATTGCGGACGGGCACGGATGCTTCAACAACAATGTTTGTCACTGCCGTACAAAAAACATCTACGATCCGCATGACAAATCATCCCGGTATAGAGTGCGGTGCCGCTTTTCCGATGTACTCTATTGTGTCCTGATACTTAGAGCGCATATCAACATGCGCATCTTCGATTTCTTTCTTATGCGGACTCCATTCCGAAGGACATTCCGTACGAAGCGAGTCGATCTTGTCCTCAAGATCCTGCACCAGTATCTTCATCTCGATGAAATATTCCCAAACCTTCTCTTTATCCTGGGTACCGAGTTTATCCGTCTGTGCCACAATGTCAAAAAGCTTTGCTTTCCAGGCGGTGAGTTCCGATGCCATTGAATTGCAATAATCTTTTACTTCCATGAAAACCTCCTTTTAAGTTTACTGGTTACGTCATAAAATACATCAAAGACAGAAGCTTCCACCTTCCTCCTTTCGGTTCATGTTTTCATATTGCAGTCCGTTGCCCACTCCGGGCAAGCTTCCTCGGTTTTTTTCGTATATTTCTTCATGCATTCCGAGCACTCCAGCTCAACATTCGGAACATTGCCATATCGCTGCATCATCTCTTCCTGATCAAGTACCGTGACGCCGCTGCATCCGCATTGAGGGCAGGCCGACTCGATTCTATAGCGTTTTTTGGACATACATGTCTCCTTTAATAAGTGACGGTGACCGGAATGTATCATCTTTCATTTGCAAATGGCGTTTCAAACGCCTGTTTCAGTACTTCTCCAAGCTTTTCCGGATCAGAGACAGGCGCTTGGCACGTTTGATCAAAACAGACAAAAACCCGGGGTACTTCTTCCGGATTATTCATTTCCCGAATGTGCGGCATATGGGCAGACAGAATCTCCTGATTCTTCTTGCCGGTAATCCACACCGGGGTAATTACTTCACGCGGGTAAGAACGGAGCACATTGTGAACGGCGCGCCCTGCATCCGAATCAGTTCCGTCTCCCACAACAATTGTCTCAACGTGCCGCAGCAGGTTCACGCCAAGTGCCACGGCCATTGCCGAAGCACTCGCCGGCTGTTTTTCGACCCGACGCACTGACGCTTTTAATGTCCGTTCCGCCGCCTGCTGAAAACGCACGTTGCCCGTATAGCGATAAAGCCGGGTTAAATTCATGACGGAAACCGCGTCCACGGAAGGAATGACATTGTCTGTCGTGTCTTTTGTCTTCAAGAGCAAATTGGGATCATGTCCTTCCGCAGTAGTATAAAATCCGCCATATTTTTCGTCGTAAAACAACTCGATCATCTGTTTTGACAATTCGATTGCCCAATCCAGGCGCGAAGCATCAAAATCGGTTTCATAAAGATCCAGCAACCCCTGTACAAGAAAAGCGTAATCCGCCGCCATGGCAGGAATTTTCCGTTCACCCTCACGCCACCGGCGGAACAATTCCGGGGCCTTGCCTTTTTCGTACATTCGGTCATATATAAAGGATATGGCGTTGTCTGCCGCCATAAAGTATCGTTGGTCACCAAAAACCCGGTAAGCAGCTGAAACGGCTGAAATCATCAAACCATTCCATTCAACCAGGATCTTGTCATCCAAATGAGGCCTCGGTCGCTGGTTCCGGATTTCAAAGAGCGTTTTTTTCGCTTCCGCAAGAACACGCATTATTTCGTCTTCATTTCGCCCGAAATGTTCAGCGGTTTTCGCGAGGGATCGTGCCCGGTAGAGTATGTTCTTTTCTGTAAATTCTCCAAGCGGATCACTTTTCACATTTCCACCTGATTTTATCCCGTAGTGGAAAGCAAAGATTTTAAATAGATCATTGTCATGATATTCTTCTAGTATATGCATGAGTTCATCGTGCCGCCACACGTAAAACCCGCCTTCGGACTTTTTCTTACCGGTTTTTTCATCTATTTCCCTGTTTCGTACGCCAAACCCGGGATCCAGATTCACATATACGCTATCCGCATCTTCTGCGGAATAAAACCCGCCATCCGGGTGTGTCATGTCGCGCAGCACATATTCCAGTGACGCTTTTGCAACTCCGGCGAACGTCTTGTTCCCCGTCATTTCATATGCATCAATATAAAGATGGATTAGCTGTGCATTGTCATAGAGCATTTTCTCAAAATGCGGCACATGCCAATGGTCATCCGTTGAATACCTGTGAAACCCGCCGCCAAGGTGATCATAAATCCCTCCGGCAGCCATTTTCTCAAGCGTTTCTACCCCCATTGCCATAGCGGTTCGGCTTCTTTGCGACTCGTTTTTCGCATGCATGGAAAACCGTTTATAAAACAGCAAAAAATTCAATATCGGCGGCATTGGAAACTTCGGCGCGCCACTGAATCCACCATGTTTTTGATCATACATCGCGGAAATGCCGTCAACCGCTGAATCGAGCAATTGCGGATCAGCCCCGGTAAAATCCTCACCCGCAGTCTCATTGGCAAGATATTTTTTGACTACGTTGGTTACCCGATCCGCTGATTTCAGTAATTCCCCCCGCTTTTCATCATCATTGTAAGCCTCTGCAACGGAAAGCAAAATCTCTTTCCATGACGGATGGACGCGTCTTCTCGGAGGAAAATAGGTACCCCCGTAAAACGGCCGCCCATCCGGGGTGAGAAATGCATTGAGGGGCCAGCCGGCAGATCCGGTCATGGCAGAGACTGCGGAAATATAAATCCGGTCAATGTCCGGTCTTTCCTCCCTGTCCACCTTGATATTTACGAAATATTCATTCATTATGGCGGCCGTATCCGGATCGGAAAAAGATTCCTCCGCCATGACGTGACACCAGTGACAGGTTGAATACCCAATGGAGACGAGAATCGGTTTGTCCTCTTTTTTCGCCTTGTCAAACGCCTGATCTCCCCAGGGATACCAATCTACCGGATTCTCGGCATGCTGCAGAAGATATGGACTCTTTTCATCTTTGAGATGGTTATATCCGCGGGTTGAGGTACCCATAATTTATCTCCATCATGTCAATAAAATATCCAATCGAACCTGTCTTTTCATCCCGATCACGCCAGGCGAAGATTAACCGCTGGAATATAAAACGCCCTTTTTTTCTGTTAAATTCAGACATTCCGCAAGCATGAATAATAAATCAGCGAAAAGACAATTCTCACCAGCACCAATCATTGGATAAGCCGACAAGACATGTCTTAAATTTTCAATTAATTTGATACATAAATGTATCTAAATAATAATTGTGCAACACTTATGCCGGCTGCAATTCTTCGATTTCTGACCTGAGCCACTCCTTTACTTCACCTTCCAGCGCGTAGACCCCTTTATTGCGACCGGTCGTTTCCTGAAACCGCTTCCTGATATGTTCCGGCATTTCAATTTTTGCAAGTTCCTCCGCGTCTTTCATGCTCCTGCAGATAAGATAGATAACGGGTGGTTCTTCCCAGGCATATACCATGAAATAATAGGAAATATCCGAATCATGGCGTATCACGTACGTCCCGCTTGCCCAGTTATTACCCCATTCCAGATACAAGCGCACAGCTTCTTCCGGTGTCATCTCCCAGTCGATGGAATTGATGATATCCCGGTTGTTTTTAAGTTGCTCAAGGTTCAACATAATTCTCCCTCCCTATTGTGGAAACAATAATAAACATGTTTATACTTCAATGCATACGCCGTGCCGAACTTACAAGTGGCATATTTCTTGTATGTTAGTA
>SLIE01000142.1 GCA_007135795.1 Desulfobacterales bacterium | reverse complement strand
GTTTATTAAGTTTTATTAATGACATAACAAAGCCAAACCAATTGTAAAGTTGGGACGGAAAGTCACGGGTCTCTTCGACGACAAATTTACTTACCATTCGATTAGATAGCCGGATTGCAATTTTAATTGTAATCCGGCTTTTTTTTTTAGATCGCCCTCCTCAAGCCTTTGACTCCAATGGAGTTTACTATGGTCATTCTACTCTGTTTTGCCCGAGCACCTCTCATCAAGCCTGCTGTAAACTATAAATCAGATGAATCCAAAGTGGTATACGCTACCTGTTTTTAAAAGAGATTCTATAAACTGTGACACTCTTGGTTGATTAAGCAAGCTTGATGCGCTCCTGAAAAGCCCAAAATATGCACGGATGGCTAAGATAAAAGTTCCATATACAAGGCGTAGTGGTTTTTTATTTGCAACGGAATACATATATTATTTCAATCGGATGTAAAATCGCTGCAACGAAGTAGATGGGACTTCTTAAGATGCCATCGAGCTTCATAACATAATTATGAACCACCGTATAAAATATCGCAATATGGTCTTGGTCTGCTCAAAATTGCGGAGCCAGGCAACAGCGTAATTGCGCTTGCCTATTAACAGTAAAATGCATTTAAAAATGGGGATACACAGATGGAAGCACGTATTTATAGAATTTCCTTGGTTATATTTTTTATGCTCCTGTTAATTCTTATGGCAAGCTGTGATGGCAGCGGGAGAAGCAATGTTACCTCTGACGATGCAAAAACAAGCTTTAATTCAAAGCTCGAAAAATTAAATGTCAATACGAATCTGGCGGATTACCCAACGGATTCAGAGGGCAATCCACTGACGGGAAATCCGCTTGGTAAAGAGATTACGACAATCAACCCCATAATGGAAATTTATCCCATGGGGTTCCGAATAAATGGCGAATCGGACCAAATAATGGAATATTCTATATTAGATGGCCTGGTAAAGATATCGCAGACCCCGGATCTGAAGTGGGAAAATATAGAATATAAGAATTCCATCGGCGCCGACATTAATGGCAATGGCTTCGACGAAATCGTTAATGTTTATTATAAAAAACTGCCTCAAGAACTGTGGATGACTGTTATCTACAACCCAATCATTGATGGTTCATTGACGAATGATTACAGGACAACTGACATGTTAATCGCAAAGACCTCTTCAGTGTCAACCCCCTATCAGGCGCCATATAAGAGTACCACTCCGCGATATTGGCCAGGGTATCCTTCTCGTCATGATCAGCCTTCATTGGCCAAAGGAGATCTTAACGGCGATGGCTTTGAGGAAATCGTTGTGGGTTTCGGCGACACGGTTTATGTCATCAAAACGTGGGATTATAAAAATTCGAATGGAATCGATGTTATTACAAAAAAAGGATACGATATAAACCGGCTATTCGTTGCGGTGGGAGATCTGGATGGACGGGACGGTAAAGATGAAATTATCGTAACACATAGAGGAAAGGTCGATATCCTAATGCTTGGCCACGATACTCTGCAGCCCCGGTTTGGCAACTCCTGGGTAAACAGGGAGCTTAAAAATTACATGCACGACCCCCTTCTCAGCGTCACCTACTATTTGGATGTCTATGTAGCAGTAGCGGATTTCCATGGCGGGGAGGACCCAAGAAAGCAATTGGTATTTCATGGTCTTGGTGATCTACGTTGGATGGGTACTAGCTATATTACACATGTCATGTCGGCAATGCAGATCAACGAGATTGAAGATGATTTTGAATGGTTGGATTTCTGGCTAGCGTCCTCTGGAAAGGATATGGAAAACTTCCTTCCTACTTTTACCGTGCTGGATTGGACCGGAAACGGAAAAACCGATGAGATTTTTGTCTCGAACAAGCTGTTCAAGTATGAAAAGGGAGCGAACGTCAGCGACCAACTTCATTCTGGACACGATATAAGGCTTATAAGCAAAGCAGAAGATGGGGTCGATGGAATCGATACACTGCGGTATGCGGCGGATACAGCCATTGCCGGCGACATAACCGGGGATGGCAGGGATAACCTCGTTTTAACCTACTGGGAGCCGCATGGTACCAATAATGAGGGAATTCCTCGTTTGCAGGTATGGGGCATGAACGATTATACCGGAGCAGAAAAGATATATTCGGAAGGTGCACCTGTAGTGTCAATCGATAAACTTGGGTGGCAGAAAGTAAGTCTGGCAAACACAGATTCAGATTCGACCATAGTCCGATATACAGGAGAGCATGAGCTCCTGTTTTCTGATCCAAAAATAATTGCTGTACTGGCTGCTCCGCCTTACTATAAAGGGGTCAATGAGAATGGCGCAACAACCCGATTCGGCAAGAGAGAAACCCAATCAGAATCAAATGCTTTCAGTACGGGCGTATCGGTGGGGATGTCCGTTGGCGTTTCAGTGCGTGGGAGCTTTATCGTCGATACACAATCCGGGTTCTCGGCCAAGGTCAAGAGAACTGCACATTTCGATCACAGTTGGACAGGTTCCAAATCGACGTCAACTTACAGCATTTTCGGGAGCGGCTCTGAAGATTTGGTGATTTTTACATCCGTTCCTTTTGATGTTTTCTATTATGAAATTATTTCCTCGGATGATCCCGACGTTGTTCCGGGTGAGATAATGACTATAAGCTTGCCCCGAAAGCCGGAATTGCTTTCCGTGTCCAGGGATTTTTATAATGCCAACAACGGTGATTTTCTGCCCATTGATAATCGTGTTCTCGGCCACGTCACCGGAAATCCCTGGTCTTACCCCTCAGCCATCCCGTCGGGCCTGGAATGGTGTTTACGTTCAGACGATTTTATTCATGTGGGAGAGGGTTATGGAGACATAACAACCGGCGTTAGCAAAACAGAAGGGATCGGTGAAGGGTCTGCAGCAAAAATGGAGGTAACGGCGGAAGCCGAGGTGCAACTTGGCGGCGTTACTGCAGGAATCCATGGGGGTTATCGTTACGGTTTCCAATATGAAATCGAAAACATTGAGGAAACATGGTATGAAGGTGTGGTGCCGAGCATTAGTCAAGGTTATGCGGGTTCAGGCTACAGGTTCATGCTTTATGTAAGTCCCTACAGCGTGGGTGGCCAAAAATTTGTCGTGGTCAATTATGCGGTTAAATAAAACCTTCCCTGGGAGAGAAAAAATCTATACCTCCCTTGCCATTGGCGGCAAGGGAGGTATCCGTCATTTCCGGGTGTGATCAGGACGCAGAATTTTCAGAACCACTTCCTGTAATCCTTCTCCACAATAGTAGCGATAATCGCTTGATTTTGGTACTGCTGCGACGATGGTAATATTTTGGAAGGATAGCATTTTCTCAAGACTTGAGCTTTGGCGGCAAGTACCTTTTTGCCAGTCTATGTTGTATTCACGAACATCCTGAAATATTCACCTTGATTCTGGCAATCCTCTAATCCTCTTCGCCCCGGAATTCATATTACTGCCGTTTCCATAGCCGTAGTCTACAGTAACGCAGGGCTCTGCGTACTGGCGAGCCGTCCGCAGGTCGCCAGTACGCAGCAGCCCCTTGTTGGCAGAAACGCTTCAATTAACAAGAAGAGTTTGCAGTGTGAAACATTATTCCGCTATGCACGTTATGGAAATAAGGAGGCCGCAAGCTTCTCGATGCTTAGCGGCAGAGACAAAAAACGCGGCCCACCCAGGATGACGGGATGGGCCATAGTTCAATGCGGACGATCGATTAGTCGAAGTGGGAACGAACGCTGAAGAAGATGCGGAATTCGTCATCCTGCACTTTTCCGTCTTCATTATCGACGAAGATATCATCCGTGGCAACAAGGTAGCTGCCATTCACGGCAAGAGCGACGTTGTCGCGGATGAAGTACTTCACGCCACCGCCGACCGAAAATACGGCGGCGTCGGTGTCGATATCGTTAGCGTCGGATTCGACATCGGCCCAGACAACGCCGGCGCTCAGGAAC
>SLIE01000533.1 GCA_007135795.1 Desulfobacterales bacterium | reverse complement strand
TCGAACTGATTTTTGCTGTTGTTAAAGGCATATATGAGCGAAAAGCTGAGCGCAATATATTTAAGCGATTTTTCTCCCAACAGGTTTACTGCATGCGGAAGGTTTGTAATTTTTCTGGAAAGACCGAAAAATGGCGAATTAACGACATTCAGCACTTTTGCCGACAGTGGCGGGTCGGTTGCAAGAATTTCGGCCACCTGGTTAAGGGAGGTGTTGGGGTCTTTTGTTTTTTCAAGTATCTTTATGGCGATACCCGGAAGCACCGGCAATTGGTCGATGTGGCAAAGAGTTTCTTTTAGGTTGTTGGAAACACTCATGTGGCCTTGCTCTCCTGTAGCAGCTAACTTAACAGGTTATAAATAATGCACAGGCGTGCGGATGTTGCACTGAATTCGGCTCGAAAGGCTTCACATACGCATAGGTGAACACTAGACAATAGTATGCAAATACCACAAGCTTGAGAAAAAAGGGATATTTTTAACGAAAAAAGATCTCCGGCAGGACGAAATTTATTGCCGGTGACGACTTGCCCGTTTTTAAATCAGACCGGCGGCCAGTGCAAAAGAGATAGTCATCAGCAGGATTCCGGTCAGCGTTTGAACAAACGTCATGGTAATTTTGTGTAAAAAACGTTTGCCGATTAACACGCCTGCAAATGCAAAAACAATTCCCGTCAGTATGAGTGGCGTCTGTTCCCGGATTAAGATATCGCCGGTCTCTGACAGAAAAAACACATAGGCGTACACGCTAATCCGGGCCGCATCGACCATGAACCCGATCCATGCGTTAGTCCCTACAAAAGCCTGGGCGGTAATGCCGACTTTTGCCAGAAATGCCGATCGCAAGGCTCCCTGGTGACCGGAAAGCCCACCAAAAAAACCGGAGATTATCCCACCCAGAAACAGGTAATCTTTGCTGAACGTCAGCTGTTTAAAGCGGGGCAGAAGTTCGAAGAGCGCAAAAATAAACATGAGAAGCCCCAGTAACAGCTTCAAGGGCGTAATAACAGCGGTTCTCGATCCAATGGTGTAGGACGCAACCTGGCCGAAATGGGCCATGTAACCAAGGAGTGCCGCACCTGCAAAGGCAGCCAGAATGGCTGGCACACCGAACTTTAGCACAAGGGAACGATCCGCATACTTGCCGAGCAGACTTACCTTGAAGACGTTGTTCGCCCCGTGCACGGCTGCAGTGGCTGCTACAGCCGCTTCAATGGGAAAAAAAAGGGCAAATACAGGTAGAAGAATCGTGCCGAGCCCAAAACCGGAATACATGGTCAGCCCTGATGCCAGCAGCGCTACCAGCCCGATAGTAATATATGAAAGCATATACGAGTCGTTAAAAGTTCCTCTTGCTTTGTGTAGCCATTTTTTCCCATTCGCTCGAGATCGCTACGACGCCTGGTTGTTTCTTGCCTGCATGTTAAACAAGCTGACAAGTTTTATGCAATTATTCGATTTCGGTATTATTTCAGTGCGTCGTGCCCCGACATGAGATCATAGCCAAGCTGCAGGGCGTTGATGTTCATTTCGTGAAAGGAGGGCTGAAACCGTTCACGGATAAGCGCTGCGACCGACTCCAGGCGCACCAGTTCGGTCAGACGGACAATGCCGCCCAGCAGGCAGATATTCAATACCACCGGTTTTCCGATTTTTTCCATGACGGTGTCATAAAAAGGCAATTCGATTTTCCGGGCATCCACAAGCCCCGGGTTTTTCACGAACCGGGTGTCGGTAACCAGGGTGCCGCCGGGGCGGATGGAGTAAATATACTTGTCAAACGCCGCCTGGGTAAGACAAATCAGGATATTGGGCTGATTGACCTTCGGAAAAAAAATGGGCTGGTCCCAGATGATAACATCGCTCCTGGTAGCGCCGCCCCTTGCCTCTGCCCCGTAGGACTGGCTCTGTACCGCATTTAAGGATTCATAGCGGGTAGCGGCCTCTGCAAGCAGTATCGCCGATGTGATAATCCCCTGGCCACCGGAGCCTGAAAAAAGCAGTCTGCATCTTTCCATGTTATTTCTGCCTGGCTTTTGAAATGATTTTGTCATACTCCCGGCAGTACTCCGGAAGCTCTTTCTGCACGAAAATGCCGCGTTCGATGAGATCCGGGTTTTCCTGCTTTTTTTTCGATCCGATCCGGACGGTATTTTGTTTATAGCTTTCCATCATTTCAACGGCATCGCCAATCCGGTTTCGTCTTCCGAAATAGGTCGGGCACTGCGTCAGCACCTCCAACACGGAAAACCCTTTGTGAGAGATTGCTTTGGCAATTAAATCTGAAAGTTCGTGTACGTGATAGGTCGTGGTCCTGGCCACGAACGTTGCCCCGGCGGCCGTCGCCAGGTTGACCACATCGAAATCGTGATCAATATTGCCGTAAGGAATGGTGGTTGCCACGGTTCCCAATCCGGATAACGGCGAGAACTGCCCGCCCGTCATGCCGTAAATTCTGTTATTCATGACGATCGCAGTCATTTCGATGTTACGCCGGGCAGCATGGATAAAATGGTTCCCGCCAATCGCCAGTGCGTCTCCATCCCCCATGGGGACGATTACATTGAGCCCGGGTTTGGATAGTTTGATGCCAGTGGCAAAAGCCAATGCCCTGCCATGAATGGAATGAAGGGAATGAAAATCGACATAACCCGATATTCGTGCGCTGCACCCAATGCCGGAGACCATGACGATGTCTTTTTTATCGAGTCCCAGGGTATTCACAGCCCTTACAAGGCCATTCAGGATAATGCCGTGGCCGCAGCCGGGACACCAGATATGCGGGAAAAAACGTTTTCGGATGTAATCTTTTCCAGCCATGGTTCAGACTCCTTTCCCCTGGATAACGCGGAGCGTATTGCGGATGTCGGTCGGTGTGATGAGCACACCGTCGATACGATTGGCAAGGAACACTTTTCCGGGGTCTTCCACGGCCAGCTTGACCTCTTTGGTTACCTGTCCCATGTTCATTTCAACAACGATGATCAGGGGGATTTTTCGACAGGCTTCCCGGACGATTTCCGCGGGAAAGGGCCAAAGGGTTTGCAACTCTAAAAGACCCACGTTTTCACCCCGCCTGCGGCGATTTTCCACAAGGTGCAGCGTGCTTCGGGCGGCAGCGCCGTAGGAGATGAATAACGTATCGGCATCTTCCGTATAAAACTGTTTAAACCGGGTGATATTGCCGGTGTTGTTTTCAATCTTATCAACCAGGTGCCGGATCAGGCCATGGACGACCGGTGGTTTGTCTGTCGGAAACCCCCACATGTCATGGTAAAGACCGGTCACATTATATCGGTGAACATCGCCGAAATCGGACATGGGAAGCCTGCCGTCCTCACGGGGGAGATAGGGATGGTAATCCACCCCGCTTTTCACTGATGTCCGGAGGCGCTGGATCAGGGGAATTTCTCCGGGTGCCGGGATTTCAATTTTTTCCCGCAGGTGCCCGGTTACTTCGTCCAGCAAAAGAATGACTGGTGTGCGGTAGGTTTCGGCAAGATTGAACGCTTCCACGGTCATTCGGAAAATATCATGGTGATTGGATGCCGTGAGCGCGATGATGGCGTGATCTCCGTGGGTTCCGTACCTGGCCTGGTATATATCACCCTGGCCCACGTGGGTGGGGAGCCCGGTGGAAGGGCCGCCGCGCATGACATTGACGATCACGCAGGGGATTTCAGCCATGATCGCATACCCCAGGGCTTCCTGCATAAGAGAAAAGCCCGGGCCGGATGTAGCGGTCATGCTTTTGTTTCCAGTCAGGGATGCGCCGGTGATTGCACACATGGAGGATATCTCATCTTCCATCTGGATAAATTTTCCGCCGGTCTGAGGCAGGCGGACCGCCATGCGTTCGGCAATTTCCGTTGACGGCGTAATGGGGTAACCGGCAAAGAAATTAATACCGGCATACAGGGCAGCCTCCACGCAAACCTCGTTTCCCTGCATGAATT
>SLIE01000126.1 GCA_007135795.1 Desulfobacterales bacterium | reverse complement strand
TTGTCCCCGAACCCATATTTCACGGAGAGCCAGCACCAGTCGCGGTCTACCGCGGTCGGATCGATTTCTATCCGGTTGCACACCTGGTGAATTTTCAGGCGCTGCACGCTTTCATCGACGATATTGGGCGGCGAAAAAATGTCGCCGATTTTTTCAATGATCTCAGGCAATCGATCTTTTGGAATCTTTTTTGAGTATTTTCCGCCAAACGTTTCCCAGAGCCTGTCCGGGGTTTTCCAGGTAGCCAGAACTTTTTGGTCCGGAATGTACACGGTATTTCCGTACCAGAATTTTTTCAGGGGCCGCCGTTCATAGGCCCGGGTCGTCCCGTCGGGCATGTGCAGCAAAAGATAGAGATTGAGCTTCAGGTTGTTTCGGTTATCCGCATGAACCCGTACAATCGACTCCAGTGATTGTGACCACACGGGAACGGAAAACCCCTTGTGAAAGTCCTTTTCAAGCTCCTGCCTGACCCGCATGGCCGCATTTTTGGGAACCGCGATCTCAATGGCGCGATCCCGGCCATCTTTGAGAACAATCACAAACCGACCCGTCTTGTCATCGATACCGGCATCGATCGAAACCCCACCGGCCGCCGAAGCATTTTGGAAATGATATGCCAGCCGGTACCAGAAACTTTCCTCCAGGGCCATCCGACGGTTTTTCAGCCCCCGGTTATACATGATCGTCTCGGCGTCGGTAAGGGTCAAACGCGCCAGCCGATCAAGCACGTCACCCCGGTGCAAGCGGTTACCGGAGGAACGTTCGATGCCGGTACGTTCCATCAATAACGCGGTTTCCCCTTTTCCGGCATCGGCGCCGTTGAAACAACAATCAACGAGCATCTCCCCTTGCGCGTTTAAAATCTGAACCCGGGTGATCTCATTTTCATTTTCGCTATCACCGGAAGTCGTTTCAACCGCAAGGGATACCGGGTCGACCGGGCAGGCGTTATGCAAAGAGACCGCCATCCGGTAGTACGGGCTTTGACGAAACATGTCGTCAAGCCACCGGACCTCTTCCAAAATTGGCGTTTTTCGGGTTGCCTTGGACAATTTTTTAATATGCGCACATTTTTTCCGGTTGCCGGAACCACTGCAATTGCATTGCAAAACGGTCTGCGCTCTTTGATGGTCAATAACCAGAACAGCCAGACCCGGGTCGGGGTCTTCCTGCTCCGGAAGCAGCGCAAGCGCATTCCGATGATATTCAATACATCCGGGCGAAAAATGAGACATCAAGGCGTAGATAGTCATAATCAATAACGAATCTTTAATTATAGTTCAAACATGATTTCTTTCGAACTTTATGCTTTTAGCAAATCATGCGGTTGGCCGCATCAATAAAACGTATCATCCCAATAGATGCTTCAGGTAAATGCAGGGTTGAAGAAGGAAGTTATTAGAAATTGAAGCGGAAAGGGGCGAAGACTGACGCTTCGCCCCAAACATTCACCTGATTCGTTTCACATACACATCGTGTCTCAATTGATTGTCAATTCGGCCCGGGTCATTTCAAGGGAAGGGACTTGAATCCCCTCGATGTCGAAGTTCTCGGCCACTTCCTGGCTCATGGAACGGTACATGAGACGGATGGTGACATGTACATTGCCGTCGCTATGGTTTGCCGGAATTTGAAAAACCTGCTCATCGTGCCCTTTTGCCGGTATGCGGCGATCGTAGCCGATTCCCTCTGCCAGCCAACTCTTGGGCGTCAGGTTTCCCCGGGCGTCTTTGAAAATTTTTCGATATAGTACCGCATCGGGGTCTATACGATTTTCTTCCGTTACGTGGCCGGATCGGAAAATTTCTTCTCCGGAATCATTGGCAGCGGTAACTTCCAGCCACATCTTACGTATATATGTAACACCGGTTGGAATTTTATGCCCCGCACCCACGTTTTTCACCCGCGCAAGAATTTCGATCTGGGTATCTGTCCGAACGGCCTCGGTTTCAAGTTCGGCCGCCGCTTCGAGCATTTGTCGTGCAATGCCGGCTTCCTTGTCATTACCGGCACGCTCCTGAAAAAAAACGCTTCCGCCGGGAAAATGATGGGTCGCCACATGCTCCCGTTCCTGTCCCATGAAACTGTTTTTCCCGGGGTTCTTTTCCACTCCCGGCCCGGGCGTCATGTGGCAGTCCTGGCATCGGATCCCTTCCTGTGCGTATGGCCCCGCCTTCCAGTCATCGTATGTGTCGATAACGATCGCCCCGGACGTCGGGTGCACAACATTGTGGCAGGCCCCGCAGAAAGCGGAATCCGTATGCGTTTTCGAAAATTCCACATCGTGGTAGGGGGATCTGCCGTCTCCCCTGGGCCCCCGCTTGAGTCTTCCGGGATCGGAAATGGTCTGGACATTTACGGGTTCGACCACTTTTTGAACCGTGTGGCAATAATCGCAGGAAACGCCTTTTTCGGCAGTATCATCAAGCTGACTCCCATCCGGCGGCGGGAGCTGTTGTGTTCTGACACCGATCGGCGCATGGCATTCTCCACAGAAAACATCAGTAAACCCTTCAGTTTCCCGGCTGGCCGCCAGGTAATCCGGTTGATAGAACGTGTCCTCCCAGGCATACCGATGTTTACTTTCGGACCATGCGTCGTAAATTTCCCGGTGGCAGGCGGCACAGTTCCCCGGGTTCTCGAAGGCCCCTGCTTCAAACTCGTTGATTCCGGACAGGTCTTGAACCGGTACGCCGGCCGCCGCCCGCGTTTCAGTCTGCTCGACGTTATTTCTTGCAAGTATGACCGGTGCGTTGGGATTGACATTGGCATGGGTGTAATAGACTTCTTTACCAGCTTTTTCACTGATGATTCCCAGCGGTAGAGTGACATAATGACTGCGGTTGCTTGCGTGATCGTCAAAAATGGAAACCCCCACGGTGAGACCGGCGTTCGGGTCAATTGGATGGTCCGTGGTTTTTTTGCTGTTGCTTTCCGGTTCCCGGTCCCGCACAAAAACGACTTCATAGGCTTGATTATTCCAGGATGCAAAGCTTTGCACCATGCGCCTGGCACCGTCTGCTTTCTGAAGCGCCCTTCTCGGAATGAGATCTCCCACCCGCAAAAGATCGGTAGCCAGCAAATCCCCTTTTGAAGCGATGGTTTTTCCGCCGTGTTGGATGTTGCGGGTAAGCCTGAAGTCCTTTTGGTCGTTATCCCATACGAAAAGATCATCGTCAATCAGGTGAACCGCATTTTTATCTTTCCCCTCCGTGATAAGCGGGCCATGGCCGTTTCGCATTTTTGCGGCAAGATCATCTTCATGAATGGCCCAGTAGCCGGTCTTTTGCGCGTCGTATATCCACAGCATGTGATTGTTGTAATCCGGGTCGGGCCGGTTGTTGAACCAGTTGGCGGTGCCACTTTCCGCCCAGTCCCCGTCATTAAGGTTCTCCTGATTGTCGAGCCCCTGGTTGTTGTGCAGCCGGTAGTGGTAGATATAGTCTGAAGAGGCATGCCCCATGGGAACTGAACGCGCCATGCGGGCCTGCCAGAGGTCGACAAAATAGCCGGCCGACAGGTCCGGGACCACGACTTCATTTATGTATTTTTCAAAAGAGACGGGGTCGCCTGCAAATTTTGTCCCGTACCGATCCCAGGGACTGCTGGTCTGGTCCACCTCCCTGCTTCGAAGAATATAATGGCGCAGATCGCTTTCACCCATTCCGGCCTTGCCCAGCACCGGATCATTTTCAAAGTCGTATCCCTGTACTTTTTCAAGATCATGAGACATGTTTCGCATATCATCGTGGCAAGCCATAAAGCACCCATGGGCATTGAAATTCATGCCAAACGGGTCGGTAAGGTTTGTCGCGGCAGGGACGATCATGACCGCCAGACGCTCCTCGTAATTAAACCGGCTGCCCGGTTTGAGATGATTCACATGATCCATTTCGATTTCCGAAGGCCCGGCAATACGACCCATTCCCTGGCTACCGAACCCGTTACCGTCAAACCGGT
>SLIE01000199.1 GCA_007135795.1 Desulfobacterales bacterium | reverse complement strand
TTTTGATAAGAAAAAGGTAACTTCACTAAAACATTTCCCCATGAAAAAGTCCCTGAAGGTTTTTTTGGTAATTTCAGCGGTTTCCCTGCTTTTTTTTACTGTCTGCGATGACGATAACGTATTCGATCCTTTTGGTGATCCTGTTGAAAAAATCATCGAAACATCCCAGGCATACAACTGTGATCTCATTGTAATGGGGTCACACGGCCACAACCTGTTACAGGACATTATCGGGACGACCACCCGCAAGGTATTGCGGAAATCCAGGATTCCGGTTCTGACCATTCATCTCGATACCTGATAGAAGGACAATTTCAACCGGGCGGCACCGGTATTGCCCTGAACAACACCCGGCACCACCCGGTTGAAATTGATCATTTTGTATGGTCAGAATGATGAAATGCTCCTTTCATGGTTCTATAAAAGATTATATATCACTGCAGCCTTGCTTTGCAGCACTAACACACGGTATTAAATGAAACACGAACCAGCAGGTCAAACCTGACAACCTGAAATCCGGATTTTAGATGATAGATCGATTTTTCAAGGATTTGCGCATACGCTCCAGGCTGCTGGTCAGCTATATCTCGATTTTTATCCTGGCCATTATGCTTGGCGGCGCATTCATCTATTTCCAGGTCAAGAAAACCATCGAAACAAGCATCGAAAACGAGCTCAACAATACCACCAGAACCATTTTGAACATGGTCGAAACCGCCGCCAATGTTTCCATCCAGAACCACCTCCGGGCGATAGCCGAAAAAAATCGTGAGATCGTCAAAGGCATTTATGGAAAGTACAAGGCCGGACTGATGACCGAGCCGGAGGCAAAATCACTTGCGCGCAGCATTCTTTTTTCACAAACCATCGGAAAAACAGGGTATATTTACTGCGCAAGCAGCGACGGCATCGCCATTGAACATCCCAAGGCCGGGGTGGCCGGGCAAAATTATCTTTCCCACCGGTTCGTGCAGGACCAGATCACAAGGCGGGAGGGGTACCTGGAATATGAGTGGAAAAACCCGGGAGAGGCGTATAAACGGCCCAAAGCGCTTTTCATGACCTATTTCGAACCCTGGGACTGGATCATATCGGTCAATACCTATCGAGAGGAATTCCGGGAACTGATCAATGTTTCCGATTTTGAGGAGAGCATCCTTTCATTGCGGTTCGGGGATACAGGGTACTCCTACGTCTTTGAAACCAACGGCAACATGATTATCCACCCGAACCTCAAGAGCGGCAACTACCTGGATGCTACAGACAGCGAAGGCCAGATGTTCGTTCATGACATCATCAGGCTGAAAAACGGCAAACTGACATATACCTGGAAAAATCCCGATGAGGAGGACTACCGGGAAAAACTCGTGATCTTCAATCATCTCCCGGAATTTGACTGGATCGTTGTATCGTCCTGTTACCTCGATGAACTGTATGCGCCCCTCACAACGGTTCGCAACACCATCATGGTGACGATCCTGGCGACTATCCTTTTGATCTTCCCCACTACGTTATGGATCAGCAATTCCATAACCAGACCGATTCGCCTGCTCATCAACCGGTTTGCCAGCGGGGCCGGCGATTTTACGATTCGTATACCCGTTCGTTCAAATGACGAAATAGGTCGATTAACATGGTATTTCAATGAATTTATGGAAAAACTTGAAAAATACAGTAACAATCTCCTGACTGAAAGCCACAGCCACCAGAGAACAGGCGAGGCGCTCCGGGAAAGCGAGGAAAAATACCGGACTATACTCAAGCGCATTGACGAGGGATACTTCGAAATAGACCATGATGGAAAATTTCTTTTCTCCAACGACTCCATGAAGAAGATGCTGGGATGTTCCATAGAAGAATTTGAACAGGGAAATATTTATGATTACACGGACAGGAAAAACCAGGTAAAGATCCTGATGATCCTGGGCCAGGTCCGTAACTCGGGGATGGTCAGCCGGACCGTGGACTGGGAACTCATCCGGAAAGATGGCACCTGCGGCCATTTCGAAGCATCTATATCTCTGATTACGGACAAAACCGGCATATCTACCGGTTTTCGGGGCGTTTTACGGGATGTCACCCAGCGCGTCCGGTCCGAAAAAGCCCTCCGGATGTCCGAGGAGATGTTCTCCAAGGCATTCCGGTGCAGCCCCAGCGGTATTTTCATTGCATCGATCACCGACAGCCGGCTGATCAATGTCAATGACCGGTTTCTACATTTCACGGGTCGTTCTCTTCTGGAAGTCATCGGAAAAAATTTGTTATCCCTGAACTTCTTCCGGGACAAGGAAGAGGGACGGCATTTTATTGAAAGCCTGGGCAAAAACGGAAAGATTCAAAACCGGGAAATTGAATTTCTCAAGGTACCCGGAGAAGTCCGCCTTGGCGCCATATCGGCCGAGACAATCACTCTTTGGGGTGAAACCTGTATTTTCGCCGTTTTTGAGGACCTGACGGAATCAAAACGCCTTGAGCGCGAAATCATCGACATCAGCGAACGGGAACGTCAGAAAATCGGGCTGGACCTTCACGATGACCTATGCCCCCAATTGATCGGCATCGAAGTACTGAGCAAAATACTGAAAAACAAAATGGCGGCCAAGGGGCTCGAGGAAGCGGCTGAACTGGATCGGATCAGGACGCTGATCCAGGAATCGATCGGCAAGACAAGGCGGCTTTCACGGGGACTGTGCCCGGTAAATCTGTCTGACCACGGATTTGACACCAGCCTCAAGGAACTCGCTGTTTACGTGGAGGATATTTTCAAGATCCGGTGCACCTGCGAATGTGACCTGAACACACCTTTCCGGGACAACCAGGTGGCCACCCATGTATACTGCATTGTCCACGAAGCCGTTCACAATGCCGCAAAACATTCCGGCGCAAAAAACATCCACATAAAACTGACGAAAACCAATGGCCGGACATCGGTTGTGATCATGGATGACGGGAAAGGGATCCCGGACAGGATCGAAAAACCGGGAATGGGGTTGAAAATAATGACCTACCGGGCCGGCAGGATTAAAGCCTCTCTCCAGATCTCGGGAGATCCCGGGGGCGGAACAGTGATAACGCTGAAAATGAAGAACGACACCATCGACGATGACCTGCATCTTCATGACTGATAAGATATACTTGTAAAAAATTGCAAGGTCAGTAAAATAATAATATGCGTGAAAAACTAAAAGGGGTCGAGCGATGACATTGAAGAAAACCCGGATACTGATCGTGGAAGACCACCCCATTTTTACCCTGGGCATGAGCGAGCTGATCAACCAGGAAAAAGACCTCGAAGTATGCGGAAACGCTGAAGACGTGAACAAAGCCCGGGAAATCATCCACGCGCTTCGCCCGGATATGGTAATTGTCGATTTGTCCCTGAAAGAGAGCAATGGCATCGACCTGGTGAAGGAATTGAGCCGGGGAGACAAGAAAATAACGGTCCTGGTCCTTTCCATGCACGATGAAGGATTGCATGCGGAGCGATGTCTCCTTGCCGGCGCCATGGGATACGTGATGAAGCATGAGGCGTCGGAATCCGTGGTCACGGCGATCCGTCGGATCCTGAGTGGAAATATCTACGTCAGTCAAAACATCATGGGAAAAATTCTAAACACCTTCAAGAGCAACCCTCAATCCATCAACCAATCCCCCGTCCATCGCCTGACCGACCGGGAAATTGAAATTTTCCGACTGATCGGCAACGGCTTTTCCTCCGGTGAAATCGCAACCCGCTTAAACGTCAGCGTCAAAACCATCGGCACCCACCGCGAACGCATCAAACAAAAACTTTCCCTCAAACGCGGCTGCGAACTAATAAAATTCGCCGTCCTCTGGGTCGAAACCGGCTTCTTCGACCCCACTGAAACCCTACAAAAAGACACCGGCACCTAACCCCCCCATCACTCTTGGCCCTTGCCCTTTCTTTTCCCTTTCCCTTGCCCTAGGTCTTTTACCTATCCCACTTTG
>SLIE01000115.1 GCA_007135795.1 Desulfobacterales bacterium | reverse complement strand
TGCGGAAAGTATGCTGTTTGATATTGCGGAACAGAAAGTCAAACACAATATTTTCCCCCTTGGAAAAATTATCGATTCCAATATCGATGCCCTCGAAGAACGACAAGGAAACAGGGCAACATTGAGCGGCGTCCCTTCTGGATTTAAACAACTCGACGCACTGACCTCCGGCTTTCAAAAATCAGACCTGATCATCCTTGCCGCCCGCCCCGGCATGGGGAAAACCGCTTTTGCCCTGAACCTGGCACGCCATGCCGCGGTTGAAGGCGACGTTCCGGTAGCCTTATTTTCCCTTGAAATGTCAAAAGAGCAATTGTCTCTCCGGTTGCTTTGTTCAGAGGCAAGAATCGATTCCGGACGGGTCCGGGACTGTTTCTTCAATGAAAACGACTGGATCAGCCTGACAAACGCAGCGGGGGTACTATCTGCCGCACCGGTTTTCATTGACGACTCCACCAATCTGACCACCCTCGATATCAAGACTAAAGCACGCCGGCTAAAACGGGAAAAAAACATAGGGATGATCATTATCGATTATCTGCAGCTTATGCGTCCGGCAAGAGCACAGGAAAGGCGGGATCTGGAAATTTCCGAAATGTCCAGAACATTGAAAAGCCTGGCAAAGGAACTGAGCATTCCTGTAATCGCCCTGTCCCAGTTAAACCGCAGACTAGAGGAAAGAAGCGACAAGCGACCTCAACTTTCGGACCTGAGAGAATCCGGGGCCCTTGAACAAGACGCGGATCTGGTTATATTTATATTCAGAGACGATGTATATAATAAGGATGAAAGCAATCCAAACAAAAATCTCGCGGAAATTCATTTGGCCAAGCACAGAAGCGGTGCCACCGGCATGGCGCAACTCGTCTTCAAGGGACAATACACCCGGTTTGAAAACATGGCGTACGGAGAGTTCGAGCCCGACTTATGATTCCTATAAACGAATTTCCGCTGATATTGACAATCCAATGGCTCTGGCGGGTTGACCTGTCAACCACGCTGAATCGTTTGTGAACGTGCGTGTTTAATTCAAAACGATTCGGTTTTTAAAAAATCAGTGGAAAAGGTTTTTCCTTAAATAATAAATGAAAAAAATTCACGGCAATACCGGCGGATTGAAAGCAACTCAGCTTCGTCGGATAGAAAATCTGCACCACCATCGTATCCCGGCCGAATCAGTGATTTCAAAACAACTGGCTGATGAAATATGCTTGTTGACCCATGAGATCAGGAGACAAATCGGCGTGTTGATCGATCGTTCGGGCAAACTTGTCACCATCATGATCGGCGATCACGGGAAAATTGACATTCCGGACACAAGTGATTTTAAGGCGCCTCCGGGCAGGCTTAAAGGGATCAGATGCGTACACACGCACCTTCGGGAAGAAGGATTATCCAAAGACGACATCACTGACCTTTCTTTACTTCATCTTGATTTGATGGCGGCAATAACCGTTCGTCCGGATGGCGGCATCGGAATGATGCATTGTGCCCACATCCTGCCGCAACCCGAAAAAAATGGTGATCAGCACCATCTAATGGATCCTGTATCGATCTCAGAGACGGGTTCCATTCCGGAGATCGACTGTATCGCCCTGGTAAAGACCATTGAGGCGGAGATGTCTCACTACCAGGGACTCCGTCATGTCGATACCGGCAAGGAAAAGGCCATACTGGTCAGTATTACGACCCGGCCAAAACGCGAGGCCATGGCATCTTTGGATGAACTTGCGGAATTGGCGCGTTCCTGTGGTATTCAGACAATCGATACCATCCTCCAGTCGCGAAAGACAATCAACCCCCGCCTTGCCATGGGTTCGGGGAAACTCGAGGAATTAACGATTCATGCCATGCAGCATGGCGCGAGCCTCATTATATTCGACCAGGAACTCAACCCTTCTCAAATAAAGAAAATTACGGACCTGACGGAGTTCAAGGTAATTGATCGTACCCAGCTCATACTCGACATTTTTGCCCAACGGGCCAAGTCCCGGGACGGAAAAATTCAGGTGGAACTGGCACAACTGAAATACATGCTTCCCCGGCTGGCGACGAAAAACACGGCAATGTCGCGCCTGACCGGTGGCATTGGCGGTCGAGGTCCCGGCGAGACAAAACTTGAAATTAACAGGCGGCGTGTCCGGGATAAAATCACGCGGCTTGAAAAATCGCTGGGAAATTTAAAAAAACAACGGGGGCAACAAAAAGCAAAGCGCACCAAAAACAGGCTCCCCGTGATTTCCATCATCGGTTATACCAACGCAGGTAAGTCAACGCTGCTCAACACCATGACAAACAGCGATGTGCTGGCTGAAAGCCGTCTTTTTGCAACGCTTGACCCATCGAGCCGGCGTCTGAGATTCCCCCGGGAGACCGACGTCATTATCACGGATACCGTCGGATTTATCAGGGATCTCCCCAAGGAATTGAAAGTGGCCTTTCGCGCAACCCTCGAAGAACTGGAAAGCGCAAATGTTCTGCTCCATGTCATCGACGTGAGCAATCCTGCCTGGGAATGGCAGATGGAATCGGTGGAAACGATAACACGGGAAATGGACCTGAGAGAGATTCCTGTTATACGGGTTTTAAACAAGACAGACAGACTGGATGGGGAGACGATCGCAGAGATTGTCCGCAAGACCGGCGGAATCGCAATTTCCGCGACAGAGAGCAGTAGTCTGCATCCTTTGATTGACAAATTGGAAACAATGGTCCAATCTAATAGAAGCAACAGCATAACACTGAACAGGTCCCTTTCGGACAATGAGAGTGATTATTCAACCTTGATTTTGAATTGATAACCAGAGCAGCACTGCCTGACAATGGATTGTTCCCCGGCATGGCAATTAATCTTGAAGATGTAAAAAATACAGGTATCAAGGCTGCATATGGCAGCGCTGATATATTGAGGAGTCACCTCGGCAGGCTTGGGCATATACAAAAAAAAGGGCCCAAGGACCTGGTTACCGAAGCGGATATTGAATCTGAAAAACATATTATTGAAACAATACGGAAGAAATTTCCGGATCACGATATTCTGGCGGAGGAAAGCGGAAGCAGCATTCATGGGGATGCAGAGTATCAGTGGGTTATCGACCCCCTGGACGGAACAACCAATTTCGCGCACCAGGTCCCTTTTTTTTCTGTTTCCATCGCCTTTGCCGTATCCGGGGAAATCCGGGTGGGGATTGTTTTAAATCCCATCAGCGGTGAACTTTTTACGGCGGTAAAACATAACGGCGCTCAACTGAACGGTCATACAATAAATGTTTCATCCTGCCAGAGTATATCTGAGTCGCTTCTCGTCACCGGTTTTCCGTATGACGTCAAGCAAGACAGCCGGCCTTACATGGTCCGGTTTGAAAATATGCTCAACGCCGCAATTGGCATAAGGCGACTTGGATCAGCGGCATTGGATCTTTGTTATGTTGCCTGCGGACGGTTCGATGGTTTCTGGGAAGAGCATCTGCATCCCTGGGATACCGCGGCTGGCGTGTTGATCGCAGAAGAAGCCGGGGCCAGGATAACTGATTTTCTGGGAAATTCATATACAATCGACAAACCGGAAATACTTGCGACCAATGGCCATATTCATGACGATGTGCGCAAGTTATTGAATTTATAAAAGAGGTATTATGGAACACATGTTTAAGGACAATGACTATACAGATACGGTGGAGTGCTACGGCAGATTCGATTTCAAGGCTGTATTGTGCAGAAAATTCTGTGGTGTGAGACTTCGGTGTGCCGTGGAACAATCAGAGCAATTGAAAATCGAACAACTGGAGGATATGATCAGTGCCTATGAAATTTCATCCAAAATTCAATAAGTAATTGTGCATTTTGATATAACGGACAAAAAAAATAGCCCACGTAACGCATGGAAACACTTTTGATCTTCGACCAAGAGCAATCACGTGTGTTTCGTGGGCATTTAATTAATCCCACGCGGACCTGAAAAGCACAGGAAAAACC
>SLIE01000361.1 GCA_007135795.1 Desulfobacterales bacterium | reverse complement strand
CCTTCTGTTCAAGAAAACGCCGGGATACCGCCGGGATTAATTTAATGCCGAATACGTTTTTTGGCCCGATCCCGTCGATTTCGCAGAGCTCGCTGACGGGTGCCTCGAATACTCCCTGAAGCGTTTTAAAACGCTTGATCAGAGCTTTTGCGGGGTCTTTACAATCTTTCCTGTAGGTAAACAGGGTCAGCAGCAGCTCGATGATTTCATAATCATGAAACCCCTCCAGCCCCCCCGAGAGAAACCGGTCTCTCAAGCGCTGACGATGGCCATCTGATTTATTCCGGATCTTCGGGGTCATTTCAATTCCAGGCAGGTATCGGCTCACCAAGAGCACCGTTATATCATTAAGCAGTAATCGATGCATCATCCTGTAAGCGACGTTAAAAGATTACTATCAGGGTTACTCAACGTCTTCGAGCTCGCTTTTCAAGCTTCGGGTCATCAACTGATGAACCGCGGCTTTCGGTTCAAGATCATCATAGAGTATTGCATATACCGAATGGGCAATCGGCATCTCCACGTTCAGTTTCCTGGAAAGGTTGTAGACCGATTTTGAGGTTTTCACGCCTTCCGCGACCATGCGCATTTCGCGCAGGATATCGCTTAGTTTCTTTCCCTCACCAATCATTTTTCCCACGGTATGATTTCTGGATAGTGTTCCCGTACAAGTCAGTATCAAATCCCCAACCCCGGCAAGACCGGCAAAGGTATGCGGGTTTGCGCCCAAGCGAATCCCCAGGCGCCTGATTTCCGTCAGGCCTCGTGTAATCAGCGCAGCCCGGCTATTCAAACCGAGCCCCAAACCATCAACGATTCCCGACGCAATGGCCACGACATTTTTGATTGCCCCGCCAAGTTCAACACCGATCAAATCCGTATTGGTATATACTCGGAAATAAGGAGCGGCAAATATTGCCTGAACAGCATTGGCAATCTCAATGTCCGCGGCCGCAGCGGCTACAACGGTCGGCATTTTCTGGGCCACCTCTATTGCAAAACTGGGGCCGGAAAGCGCCGCCAGCCGGTTCTTGTGCGGCAGTATTTCAGAAAGTATACCGGTCATGGTCAAGTGGGTACCTATTTCAATACCTTTTGAAGCCGTGACAACAATTGCATCCTCCGGCACATGAGGCTGTGCAAGACCTGCCACCCGACGCATTTCATGCGACGGTACCACCATGAGAACCAGGTTCTTGCCTGAAACCACATGGGCAAGATCATTTGACGCACAAATATTCTTTTCAAGGATTATCTCCGGCAGAAACAACCGGTTTTCTCTCTCCGCATTGATGCTCCGAGCAACTTCCGGTTCATAAACCCACAGATCAACCTGGTATCCTTTGCCGGCAAGCAGGTCCGCCAGAGCAGTACCCCAACTTCCGCCACCGACCACTCCGATTTTCGGATTATATGTATTAATCATTTATAACCATCCGGTTTCTGTCTGTTCGATTAAACTTGATCTTTTTCTCCGGCCTGCACACGCCGGGATTGTCCCGCCTTGTTCTGATTCAGGAAAAGATGCCCGTCCAAAAACGGCTTTGTTCACTTCCCATCCCGGTTCCGGATCAGAAACCAATTGCGGTTTCAACAGATTCATTTCATGTCTTATAATCGGTCAATAAGGCACGACACCCTATTCTATCTCCAGATCCTCATCAGTGTCGTTTTCTTCATCATTCTCTTCAATTCCGGGGTCTCCATCATCGCCAAAACCTTCGGTTTCAAGCGCGTCTTCTCCGAGTTCGCCTTCTTCGCCTTCTTCGCC
Organism: Desulfobacterales bacterium; assembly: GCA_007135795.1. Classification (GTDB taxonomy): domain Bacteria; phylum Desulfobacterota; class Desulfobacteria; order Desulfobacterales; family Desulfosalsimonadaceae; genus B1SED10-16. The sequence goes on along the minus strand of SLIE01000361.1, from coordinate 2,208 downwards.
TTCTTCGCCTTCTTCAGCTTCGGCAAGCCTGGCGGCACTTACCAACCGTTCCCCCGGCTCCATGTTGACAAGTTTCACTCCCTGGGTGTTCCTGCTGATCACGGACACATTGCCAATGGCGATTCGGATGATTTTACCGGAACTCGTCATCAGCATCGCATCATCATCATCGTGAACCAGAAGAATAGTAACGACCTGACCATTTCGGTCATTGGTCTTGATCGTTATTACCCCTTTTCCGCCTCTTTTCTGTACCGGATATTCATCTATGGCCGTGCGTTTGCCATACCCGTTTTCCGTTGCGGTAAAAAGGGTTTCCCCGTGAGCCATCACCTCCATGCCGACCAATTGATCTTCCTTTCCAAGGTTCATCCCCCGGACGCCCAGCGATATCCGGCCGCTGGGACGGACATCGGTTTCATGAAACCTTATGGACTTGCCATGCAGGGAACACAGGAAGACATTCTGGGTTCCGTCCGACAAGCGTGCGGCAATCAGCTCATCCCCCTCATTCAGCCTCAATGCGATTATACCGCCTGATCTCGGGCGCGAAAAAGCCATTATATCCGTTTTTTTCACCAACCCTTTGCGGGTGCACATGAGTATATTAAGCCCCGGGGTAAATTCGGGAACTGCCAGAACCGTGGTCAGATGTTCATCAGGAAGAAAGTTGAGCAGATTGACGATGGCCTTACCCCTGGAAGAGCGGCTTCCCTGCGGAATATCGTATACCTTGCACCAGTAAACCCTTCCCTGGTTGGTAAAAAACAAGAACGTGTGATGGGTGGAGGCAACAAAAAGATGCTCGACAAAGTCCTCATCCTTGGTCCCCATACCGGTTTTTCCCTTGCCGCCCCGAGCCTGCTGCTGGTACAGGGTGACGGGATTTCTCTTGATATAACCGCTTTTCGTGATTGTGACCACCATATCTTCTTCAGCAATCATGTCTTCGATGCTTATTTCCCGAATGTCACCCATAATTTTGGTTCGACGTTCGTCACCGAATACTTCCTGTATTTCAATTAACTCATCCCGGATGATGTTCAGAACAAGCCGTTCGCTGGCAAGAATTTCCTTGTAACCGGCGATTGACTGCATTATTTCCACGTGTTCCTGCTTGATCTTGTCCCGTTCAAGCCCTGTCAGGCGCTGCAAGCGCATATCGAGTATGGCCTGAGCCTGCAGGTCGGTCAATTCGAAGCGGGCAATCAGTAGCGCTTTCGCATCAACCGGGGATGCCGCTTTGCGAATCAGGGCAACCACTTCATCCAGGTTATCTAATGCGATAATCAGCCCAAGAAGAATATGAGCCCTGGCTTCGGCCTTCTTCAGGTCGTATCGGGTCCGGCGAACAATCACTTCTTTGCGATGAATGATGAAATGCTCGAGCATTTGCTTTAAATTCAAGAGTTCGGGACGTCGATTGACCACTGCCAGAAAAATGATACCGAAATTATGCTCCAACTGCGTATGCTTATACAGTTTGTTCAAAATCACCTCGGCGATCTGATCCTTTTTCAACGCAATGGCCACACGGATACCATCCTTGTCCGATTCGTCACGCACATACCGTATCCCCTCGATCTGCTTGTTTTTAATCATATCAGCAATTTTTTCGATGAGGGTCGCCTTGTTTACCTGGTAGGGCAGCTCGTTTACAACGATGGTTTCCATCTGGGTTTTCTTGTCTTTTTCAATATCGACAAGCGCGCGAATCCGCAATTTGCCACGACCGGTATGGTAGGCATTCCGGATACCCTCAACACCGTAAAGAATCCCTCCGGTTGGAAAATCCGGTCCGGACAAATACGTCATCAATTCATCGATTGATAACGAACTGTCATCTATGAGCGCCTTGATCGCTTCGCACAGTTCATTCAAATTGTGCGGGGGGATATTGGTGGTCATCCCCACGGCAATCCCTGACGAACCGTTTAGCAGCAATGATGGAATGCGGGCCGGCAGAACAATAGGCTCGTGGAGGGTCTCATCGTAGTTTAATTGCCACTCCACGGTCTCCTTGTCGATATCTTCGAGCATCTGATGTGCAAATCGAGCCATTCGAACCTCGGTATACCGCATGGCCGCCGCTGGATCTCCGTCCACGGATCCGAAGTTACCCTGACCGTCCACAAACGGATACCGCAGGCTGAAGTGCTGGGCCATACGGACAGTGGCATCATAAATAGCTGAATCTCCATGCGGATG
>SLIE01000524.1 GCA_007135795.1 Desulfobacterales bacterium | reverse complement strand
CGTCAAGGTCAAGGACGGCGAAAATTTTAACCGCAGGAATACTGGACGTATTTTGAGGATTAAAATTTGAGCCGGACGCAGAGATTGGCGAAAAAGACGGTTTTCGTTCAGGCACTAAATATAATAATTACAACAATAGGCGTCAACGAAGGAAGGCCGGATAAGAATATCTCCTTATTGGGGCCATGAAATTGTTGAATTGATCCTGGATGATGAATTGAAATCCGTATGGTGTCCCGGGAGTCTCTCGGAGGCGGAAACCGGGCCAAACTGGATCGCATTTGTTGGACATGTACCGACGCAGGACATGCAGCGCATACAATCAGCAGATATGGTTGCCGATGTCTTACTCTCCTTTACCTGATCAATTGCAGGCTCCAATATTCCCCCCAATGGACATGTAGACGCGCAGGTTCGGCAACTCTTGCAATTAGACCCGATTGTCATCTGATAGGTTGCCCGCCGTCCTATCAGTGAAGCAATTATACCCCAAGGACAAACATGCGCACAAAATCCTCGAGGGTAATAAATCGCTCCCAGAATGGTGCCCAGGGTGATCTGCACCGCCATCATACCGATAGGTATGGTCCATACCCACGGCGAATCGGTTATAAAAACCCGCAGGTAGAGAAAAACTGTCAGAAACAAGATCGTAAAGCTGTACCCAAACCACCTGCTGGTGAGAAAACCCGGCATTTTCCGATGCAGGGAGAACCGTTTTACAATATGATCCATCCACGCACCGTTCGGGCATACCCAACCGCAGAAAACCCTGCCGGCAAAGAGCGCCGCTGCCAACGCCCCTATTACAAAAAGAATGTTAAAAAAATAGATTCCCATGCCAAGGAGCAGGATTGACAGTATTACTCCAAAAAGTTGCGTGGTGTTTCTGATGTTTTGATACATGGATTTCGCTTGAATGCAGTTCATTCCCTTTTTCGCGCCTGGTACAGGTGCAGCTGTCATCTTACTTTTCCTTTATCTACGAATGATATTGATGCGACAGTAAATATCGCGATCAGAAAATTTTGAAAAAACCGTCAACATTTTATAATACTATTGTACTTCCAGTCCCGGAGAACCCATATGAACTGGCATGCCGGATGCGCGCCATTCATTAATCCCGTCTTTTATCCGCATAGCTTCAAACCCCTTTGAACAAAGCAGTTCCACGGCCTTTGTGGCCAGAAGACAATAAGGTCCGCGGCAATAGGCGACTACTTTTTTTTCCGGTGGCAGTGCCGACAAATACTGTTCTATTTCATCCAGGGGAACAGAACAGGCACCAGGAATATGCCCGGCCTGGTATTCCTCAAGAGGGCGAACGTCAATTACGGTGATTTCATTATCGTGGGCTCGCTGCATGAGCGCTGCGCGATCCACAGCCTCCAAGTCCCCCTCCGCCCCTGAAAATTGGTTGACGATTTTCTCGAATTCGACCAGCCGGGCCTCGGCCAGCTTGCACATGGCCATAAAAAACTCGCACACAGACGGATCCGCAATGTGGTATGTTACATAAAGCCCGTGTTTTTCCGATTTAACCAGGCCGGTACCCCGCAGCACCTGCAAATGCCTGGAGACATTGGCAACTCCCAGGTCCGCCGCTTTTGCAAGGCATTCCACGGTACGCGCCCCGTTGCGCAGCAGATCGAGTATCTCAAGGCGAGCCGGGCTTGACATCGCTTTTCCGATGCGTGCCAGTTGTTCGTAAGCAAATGTTTTCATCATATTCCTGTCCTGCTCCTTCGCTATCCTCTGCGTCAGACTCCCATTCGCTCCCCAGGTTCCACTTCAAGTTGGTGGTGAACGAAAGTGAACCTCACCTCCCAACCTGATAATGAAGTCCCTAAGGCAGGGCTGTGATTGTCACCATTTATCATTAATCAATTATTTAATTGAATAGTAAAATAGATAGAGAGCGGTGTCAAGAAAATATTTCAATTTTTTCTTTTCAGGATGAGAACAACGCCCGTTTAGGGAAACCATTTCAAGGATCTCTAATTGAATTGTTTCTGATCAGATGGGTATTGAAAGAATGGTTGATTGTTTTGGATAGCTATTTTGGTATTGCAAATCGAAGCGTCATCGTCGGCTTGGTCTGAGCGACAACGAAGCCGAATTCCGGGGCCAGGATGCCATTTTCAACAGCCCTTCAGATCAATACGCATTTCAGCTTCACCGCATACAGAAGAACCGACAGAATAAAATCCCAGCTTTCGACAAAGATTGATCATCGAATGGTTATCGGTCAGAACGACTCCGATGACGCGCTCGACCTGCCTTTCCCTGGCAATGTCCAGGCCTGCTTGGGAGACCAAGGGAAATTCGAGGGTAAATCCGGTTCCCTTCCCTTGTTCACTTGTCACAAAAATACTGCCGTTATGTTTTTGCACGATACCATAGCTGACAGCAAGTCCCAGGCCAGTCCCGCTTTTCTTGGTTGAAAAAAAAGGTAATTAAAAATATTATCCGGCGTGATTTCCCATGCCTGTTCAACGCTTTTGCCTTCAGCGAGAAGGGCCGTGGTACAAGCACATGACTCAGTATAGGCACACCCGTCTATCTTGTACGAGACAGTTTTCAATATTCCGTTTTCTTCGGTTACATAGAACTCTATCGTATCGCCGCATTTGCCTGTTTTTTTGCCGTATCCCCCCAAAGCGCCTTTGCATTGCGCCAAATCTTCTGCGTGTTTCATTTCAGGTTTTCCAGTTATATCATTAGTTGTTTTTCAACAGTCTTCCAGATCGACTTAACGGCACCGGCGCCTTCGCAATGGTTGTCATATTCAAGCAGTGTCTTTCCTATGACCATAGCTTTCGTAAATGCCGGGTCATAAGGAATCCTCCCGACAACCGCGATACCCTTCTGTGCTGCAATCGATTCGATCGCTTTTCCCTGTTCCGGATTGATATCAAACTTGTTAATGCAGACCATTGCCGGAATCCTGAACCCGGCGGCAAGCTGAGCAACCCGTTCCATGTCATGGCGCCCCGAAACCGAAGGCTCTGCCACGATGAGAACCGCACTGGCACCCCCCAGTGACGCGATTACCGGACAACCGACCCCGGGAGGGCCGTCCGTGAGAAGCAGGTCGAACTTTTTGTTTTGGGCAAGTTCTTTTCCCTGCCTGCGGATAAGGGTCACAAGCTTGCCGGAATTTTCCTCGGCGATACCCAGTCGGGCATGTGCCATCGGACCAAACCGGGTGTCGGAAATATACCACTCACCGCAGGTATTCACGGGAAAACCGATCGCGTTTTCAGGGCAGAGATAAAAACAAACCCCGCACCCCTCACAGCATACCGGGTCAACCTGAAAATTTTCATCAATGGCATCATATCTGCATAGCTCACGACACAAACCGCAGCCGATGCACGCATCCGGGTTGATCACCGCGGTGTGGCCGGATTCGAAATCATGACTTTCCTGAATTTGTGGATCGAGTATCAGGTGCAGATCGGCTGCATCCACATCTGCGTCGCAAAGCACCTTGCCTTGGGCGAGTGAAGCAAAAGCCGCCACCAGTGACGTTTTCCCCGTCCCCCCTTTTCCGCTTATTACTACCAGTTCTTTCATGCAGTCTTCCTCTTATGCGGCATTTTATATTACCCCACTCCCGCCTCTTTGCAGATGGTGGCATGGATAATCGCTTCAATCTGACGATACAGTCCCTGAAAAGATTTTTTCCAGCGATCACTGCACGCGACCAACATTTCTCCCCTGGAATAGGCCTCTGCAATTTTCCGGTCAAAGGGGATTTCCATGAGCACCGGGACGCCTTCTGATTTAGCGTACTCACGGACACGATCATTGCCGATATCAGAACGGTTGATAACCAGACCACACGGAATACCAAGAAGATTTACAGCCCCTATTGCCAATTTCAAATCGTGAAGGCCAAATGGGGTCGGCTCCGTTACCAGCAGCACGAAGTCAGCCCCCTTCATGGAGGCGATAACCGGACATGACGTTCCAGG
>SLIE01000018.1 GCA_007135795.1 Desulfobacterales bacterium | reverse complement strand
TCCTCGCAAACATACTGCTGTGTCCGAACGGCCTCACATGCACGGGCATGGCCGATGTCGAATGTCACCCCGGCACCGCTTAGACGAATGAGCTTTTCAAACAGGTTCGGTTTGGCCGTCCACCCCCATGCCAGATTTTCCAGACACAGACGGACGCCATGCATTTCGCCGAAGCGTACGAGTTTCCGCAAACAGGTGATGGTCCGTTCCCAGGAAAGCATTCGGGTCGTATCATGGCCAAGGCCTACGTGAATGGTCAGATATTTCCCCCCCGCCCTTGAGATCAACTGTATGATGCGTGAAAAAACATCGACGGCGCGCTTTTGCTCACAGACGTTCTCATGCCCGATATCCATCTGCGGGAACGGACAATGATAGCGGATTTCAAAGGGCGATAAATTTTTTATACGTTTCAACCACAACGCTTCATCTTCGGGTGTACCCGGAAGGTCCGACAGGTTAAAGGACCAGTCGATCCCCCCGAATCCATATTCAAGACCAAGAGACCCGAGCGCCTCAATATCGTCAAGGAAATTGCAGAAGGCCACGGTTACAGGAGCGGGACTTGTTTTGTACATATCTTTCTTCCGCATTTAAAAATATAATGCATAATTTGGTTGTTCTGTCTTTCAAGAAAACAGTAATCCGCCATACAGGGATTTCCATATTCATTTAACACGATAAGGTCCGGGCATGCACCAGGTCAAATTGCAAATATCTATTATAGATTATACTGATATAGACTTTATCAATAGAGCGGGCAATAGATTTGAACGTAGCGAGATATAATGGAAACAGCCGTACCCGGTTAAGAACAACAAAGAAAAATCGGGGGTTGGTTGCTGGAGTAGGCAGAAAGGATGTTCTTCGAAGCAGTCAGCTATTTGATAGTCAAAGAGTTGACTGCTGAGGGTACTTATCGATCTCCGATAAGACAGGTTTTGCTGGCGTCATTTATTTTTTTGAAGCTGCTCCCGGATACGTTCGATGCGTTTACGGTTGACGCCAAGATCCGAGCGACCGATGCGGGAAGCGGATCGTATATGGATGAGAGCTTGATTGGGATGGTAAAGAAATTCAAGATCATCAACGAAACGCAGGATCCGGGTGGTCGCTTCAGCCTTGAGGTAATATTCGCTTTGATTGGTAACTTTGATTCGGGGAGTGTCGGTGAGTATCCGGGGCAGTTTATTCCACTTTTTTTCATCCGCTTGTATGGGTGGGATGTAATGCGTTTCATCTTCCGGTGATGCGAAACTGGAAACACAATTGGGCGTGTCCGGACAGGGGGCGAGTTTCCCGTCGGGTTGAGTGCCGAAACTGGTCGGAGGCGTTCCGCTGCAGGATGCGATCATAAAACCCATGGTTACGATTGTGATTATCGGAAGGTATTTTTGGGGCATCGAAAACTCCTTGGTGTTCGAGTATTAAAAAACTATGGCCCACGGAACACACTGAAAAAGTGCGGAAATAAAATCAAGGGCGGAAAATGTCAAGCCTTCGGCCAAAAACGGTAACGTCTGTTTAAACTATTTATGCGGTACCAATAATGCTGAAACGTGTTCGTTGGGTTGACAACAGCAAACCAACCTTGCTGTTCTCCTTTTGCCAGAGGCTAAAGATTTTCCGCCTTTTTCCGTGTATTCCGGGGGCCATGATTTTATGCCCGTCAATCACCTCTCAACGGATTCCAGTTCCGTGCTTCGGTCCCGGGTAAGGTCGAGAAGCTTTCGACCGTCGGCGTTTCGGGGCATTACCAGGGTAAAACGGTTCAGCGTATCGATTTCACGCGGCCTTCATCGAGATCAAAGCCGAGTGTGTGCCCACCCTTGGTGTGATCGTCACCCAAAAAGTGGAGGTGGTATCCGGGCACGTCTTCCATGCAGAAAAAGTTGTGGACTTGAATCAAACGCTTGCCCCTGGTCTGGAATTGAAGTTCCGGACCAGGGGTTTATTGATAATCAGAGGGGGAAGTCTCGATATCCTTACGGGAAATAAGGTAAACGGCTTTACAATATTCACAGACCACCTCGATGGTGTCCTGACCCGGAAGAAATACCACTTCCTCACTTGATGCAGCAAATCGCTTTACATTTTCGATCATCTGCTCCTTTGAGCAACCGCATTTGAACTCAACGGCTTTGCCGGCAAGAAATTTGAACCCGACTTTGGCCATCTCCGCAATCAGGGCCTTCTTGTCTGTCAGCCCCTTTTTCATGAGGTCATTCAACGGGCCAGCATACTGTTTGAATGTTTGATCCAGATCCGCACGCTGCTCTTTTTCCGTCAATGGAAGCTGATTGAGCATAAAGCTCTGATCGCTTTCATCAGAGACGAATATCCGGCTATTGACCTGATACGACCTGGAAAGAACAAGATTGATGACTTCGTTCATCCCGACCTGATCGAGTTCAATAATCGATTGATACGGCATTTTGGAGCTGGGGAGAAATTTGAGCAGGCGTAATTTTCCGGTAATGGTATCCGGAGCGGTCTCCAGTGCGTCCGAATAAATCATACCGCGCATCAGTCCCATGGCATTCAGTTCCATCTTAAGCCTGAAATAAGGGACTTCCGAATCGATATAAACACAAAAGAGCTCACCCGTCTTCAATAAGCCAAGCATAAGCTGAATGCTCAAAATACTGGAACGAAAATAATTAAATTCTTTTTGTCTCAAATTTTGCGTCAGGATCAGGTCATGAATCAGTTTCTGACCTTCCAGAAAATACAAGGCAAATTTTTTATCATTATCAATGAACGTATACAATTGACTGTTTTTAATCGGTTCCATGTCAACCCTGTTTCATAAAATACGGTTTGTAAGTTGGGATTATGGGATCCAGTAACCACATGCCCACATTGTTCGGGAAAATTTCCTGCACCACCTTAAAACCGGAATCAATTCATTATACCAAAACCGAAATTCTGCTTCTCCTCACCCTTCTATGACCATTGAGACATCTTAGTTTCGCTCTTGGTCCGGAAAAACATATCACCTTCCCTGACGTTTCAACCCGCGGCAAAGATACCGGGCGATCCAATCGAGCAATCGTTGGGTGCATGCATCTCTCTTCCAAATCCGGCAGCAGCCTTGTTGGCCTCGGCCAAGGTCGGATAGATGTAGATGGCCCCCAGTATTTTAATAAGCCCCAGCTTGTATTTCATGGCCATATCCCCCGGCGACCAGTATTTTCTTATTATTCATGCCTGTTCCCCATGGGAATCATGATTATTTTACCCCTTCTTTTAATCTCAGCCGGTTCCGGTCAGTGCCCCGCCACAGGAAGAGCCAGCGCCGGCTGTGCAGCCGAAGCAGTGGTTGCCCACTGCAATTTCCCGATCCTCCAGTGTTGAAATATCTAAGAATGTATCCTCGGAGGTATTATCCAACCCACACGCACCATCGAAACAGGCGGGCATTTCCATAGCAATATTGAAGTCGCAGTCATATATCCGGCCGTCATAGTCAATGCTGATCTGGTGCCGACACATGAGCCCCGCGATCGTATCCGGATTAAACGCGTTGGCCAGTTCATCCATATAGCGGCCCATCAGGTCCTGGCTTGCGAGCGTCTGTCCGAAGCGGCCGATGGGCATGTTGGCGATTACCAGCAGGCGGTTGAAAAAGATGCCAAATCGTCGGAACAACGCCTCTTTGTAATCGTTTTCAAGTTCCGCCTGGGACCCCGGAAGAAATGCACCCCCGGGATTGTAAACCAGGTTGAGCAAAAGCCCTTCCGCCTTGCCGTATCCCAACCGATTGAGCCGTTGCAGTGCCCAGATACTTTTTTCATAAGTGCCGACTCCCCGTTGTGCCCGGACGTTTTCCTCCAGATAGCAAGGCATGGATCCTACCAACTGAACCTGTTTGTCCCGTAAAAACGCCATGGTGGATTCCTGGCCGGGCTCGAGCAGCGCCGCGAAATTGGTGCGGACCTGCACCGGTATTTGATTTTGGCGAAGGGCACTGATAAAGTC
>SLIE01000279.1 GCA_007135795.1 Desulfobacterales bacterium | reverse complement strand
CTCGAAACCCTTTTTTCAAAATCATTCAAGGTCAATATTGTTCGTATCTTTCCGTATACCGCGGCGCAGTTGATTTCACCGCTGTCAGCCGAGAAAATGGATGCACTCACCAAAATTTCGCCCTCGGCGTTTAATGGAGGCGGCCATGCTTGATGTTTCCGTAGCTTATAACCGGTACAAGTTTCTTGGCCATGAGTTTTTGACCTGGCTCTGGTACATGATTGAAAATGACCAGGACGCTTTTCAAAAGGTCGATCCCGAGTTGGCGTCGCTTACCATCGGTAACCGGGTCGTTTTGGAAAATCACCGGCACAATCGGGAAGAAACCATAACCATACGCGGTGATGGTGCCGGTCTTGAAGAAGGGCTGATTGCGCTTAAAAAGGGCGGGAAAGTTACCGAGCTCAACCTGGTCTGCAGTTTTGCGGAATACGAGTGGCGGTTTCAGCTAAAAGGGGAAAGTCTTGGCTTGAGCGGTCTGAAAGTGCCACAGACGGAAAAAGTGGAAAAGAAAGAAGACCTTGAAGGCGCGGTCCTGGAGAGGATCTTCCTCATCGAGAAGATCGTGGACCTGACATATAATGTCTATAATCAGTTTCTTGAAGTCAGGGTGTCTGATGATTGGGATAAGCGGACAGTCGGTGAGATAAATGCCTGGATTGACAAATCCATTGCAGGTGATTGATTTGCCTGAGTATTTCGTCACCCGGCAAGCCCGGATATCAGGATGCGCAGGCCGATCAGAATCAGGATGATACCCCCGATACTCTCCATCCATGATCCTGCAAACTTGCCGAGATAACCACCCACCCGTATTCCCACAAGGGACATGGCTGAGGTGACAATTCCAATCATGACGGCGGGGTACCAGATATCGACATTGAGCATGGCCAGGGAAAATCCCACTGCAAGTGCATCGATGCTGGTGGCGACAGAGAGCAGGACAAGGGTATACCCCCGGGTCGGGTCTTTTTTGATTTTATGGTCGTCTGGATTAAGTGCGCCGGTAATCATGCGGCCGCCTACAATTACAAGCAGGACAAAGGCAACCCAGTGATCCAATGCTGAAACAAACGGTGCGATATGAATGCCGGCATACCAGCCGACTATTGGCATCAGAAACTGGAAAAGTCCGACGTGGAAGGAAAGACGGAATTTCGCGCGTGCCTTGCGCAGCCACCCTGATGTGCCGGCTGCAACTGAAACCGCGAACGCATCCATGGCCAGGGCAACAGCGATAAACAGGATTTCCCAAATATTCATTTTTAATTTTCCATGCTGCGGGGACGGCTTGTATGGCAAGGTCGATTACCGCAGGCAATATACTATTTTTTGAAAGCTTAGTAGATATCAGGCCGAGCAGAAAACATCAATCCTGAAAGGAGAGTTTCATGAAAGAAGTCGTTATTGTTTCCGGTTGTCGGACCCCCATCGGTGCTTTCGGGGGAACTTTGAAAAACATTGCCGCTTACCACTTGGCAAGCATTACCATGAAGGAAGCGGTCGCACGTGCGGGGATAGATCCGGCAATTATCGATGATATCCGATACGGTTGTTGCATGGAACCGGTCGATTCCCTGAATGTTACCCGGGTTGCATCGCTTTTGGCCGGTTTGCCGGATTCGATTACCGCGGTGACCATCAACCGGGTCTGTATCTCGGGTATGGAAAGCGTGATTTCCGGTATGGCCATGATCCAGGCGGGAATGGCCGATGTGATATTGGCTGGCGGCGTGGAGCATATGTCCGGGGTCCCTTATGTTGTGGAAGGCGCACGGTGGGGATGCAGGCTTCAAGATGACATATTCAAGGATGCGATGATACACGCACTTCACTGTGGATCTCACATTATACCGCATCCGGAAGACGGACCGGTTAATGCGGAAGAAGCCCCGCTCTCCTATTTCAAGGGGAAACCTTATATCATGGGGCATACGGCGGAGTTTATCGCCCAGCACTGGAAAATTTCACGCGAAGAAATGGACGAAGTTGCAGTGCAAAGTCATAACAACGCGGAACGCGCGAACAATGACGGCTCATTTCAGGAAGAAATCGTTCCAGTACCTGTGCCACAGCGGAAAAAAGAGCCGGTCATGTTCGAAAAAGACGAACACTTCAGGCCCGGCATTACCCTGGACGATCTGTCCAAGCTGCCGCCGGCGTTTGTTCCCAAGACGGGTAAGGTCACTGCCGGCAATTCAAGTGGAATCAATGATGGCTCTGCGGCACTGGTGATCATGAGCATGGAAAAGGCAAACGAACTGGGTTTGAAACCGCTTGCAAAAATCCGTGCTATCGGCAGGGGCGCATGTCACCCGTCAATAATGGGAATGTCGCCGGTTCCTGCGGTGGACGACCTGGTTAAGAGAAGCGGGCTCAAGGTTTCCGATTTTGACCTGGTGGAGGTAAACGAAGCCTTTGCTGCGCAGTACATCGGTTGTGAAAGAGACCTTGGACTGAACCGGGAGATTACCAATGTCAATGGTTCCGGTATTGGTCTGGGGCATCCTGTCGGTGCAACCGGTGCCCGGATAATGGTAACATTGATGCATGCGTTGCGCAGACAGGGTAAATCACTCGGTATGGCAACGTTATGCGGTGGCGGTGGGGTTTCAATGGCGGCGGCGATTGAGGTGGTTGAGTAGAACCAGGGGGAAGAGCAAAAGGGGAAACATGGGCAGGCGAAGTGCTGGCGGTATGCCTACCCATGGAAGGGTCTTGATTATTGTTCTTTGTGGGTCGATTCCATGAGGGTTTTTACGGTGTCGAGGATGGGCGGGTTCATTTGTCTCCAGGTGGGATGCATGGCCCGCCCTTCTTTCCAGCTGAAGTCAACGAGTATGTAATGTTCGGCTATCTTGTATTCGTTTTTTCTACCGTAGTGAACCGCCGGGTAGTACTCAACCCACATCATGCGGTTTGGTTTGATGTTGAACTCGTTTGTAACTTTCGTTGCAATATGTCCTGCACAACTGCGTACGGACATTTTGCTTTCAAGAACATCGGATACGACTACTATAAAAGGCCGAAGAATCGTCACCGGTTCACCGGATTTTCTTCGGTCAAAAATTCGCAGGCGGCATTTTCCGTTTGCAAGCTTGAGTTTTCCTCCCCATCCTTCCCAGTAGTATATGGAATCATGTATGATCATTTTTGCTACTATCTTCCTTTCTAGTAAATCGATCTATTTCTGCTCGATACGACCTGTTTATTATGTATCAATACTTACAGATGCTAAGTAAAATCAATGAACTCATAAAAGTCGAAATCAGATGACTTTATAAAAATTTCAAGATCAGGGCTTGCGCAATCTCGAAGAATGCAGAGTGCTTAAGTGTATTTGTATGTCTACAAGGCGTAAGCCGAAAATCCTGAGAGGTTGTGCGTAACAAAGATATTGGACTTTTTATGAAGTTCTCAAAATTGAGGTATAAATATTTAACTTAGTACCTCGGATGAAGTTTTTTAGCAATTTTTTCTCGCTTGGTCAGGATTCAGGGCTAATTTTCTTTAAATACAAAATGTTAAATCGATAAGTCCTTGGGGGCAGTGAAAAAGTCTCATTCTCAGTCAGGGGCTATTTCACGCTGTGCCAGATATGAAATCAATGATAAACACGGTTTTCTATAAGATAATTACTGTCAGGGGTATGGTCAAGCCGGCTGTGCGGTGTGCCGGGATTGAATTTGACACCCAAAGAGATTTATGTAATATTTTACCGCAGTATATGAAAGTCTTTTGTTAATATTGTAATAGGGAGCCGGCCCACTGGAAGTGATCACTATCTACGGAAAAAGGCTGTTATGCGGAATCGCTGTATTATCACTGTTTCTGATTATCGGGGTTCGAGGCATTTCAGTCTTACCAGAGCTGCCAAGCGGAGCTTCGTCGGTGCGGCGACAGTACTGGTTGGATTATTACTAGGCGGGTTCTTTTTCATTCATTTGCTTTCGAGCCGAGTCATCGACTTAAATGAACAGATTCAT
>SLIE01000468.1 GCA_007135795.1 Desulfobacterales bacterium | reverse complement strand
GCCGGATCGGTGGTGACGAGTTCGCGGTAACTATGCCACATACCGATCTTGAAGGAGCGGAAAGGGTTGCCGAAAGGATACGAAGAAGATTGGGTGAAATCCCTTTTGACGCCGGCGGGGGAAAACTGTTTTTTGTGAGCCTCAGCATTGGCATTGCACGGTATATCGAAGGTGAACCGGGGGAAAGCCTTCTCACCAGTGCGGACCAGGCATTGTACCTGGCAAAGGCGCAAGGGAGAAATAAAACGGTGATAGCCCCGACGGATTGTAAATCCATGTAGCATAGTGGCCTAATGGCGTCTATATCTTTTTCCTCGTCGGGTATTTCATCGCTGGTTGTTTTTTCCATGTCAATGGTTTCGGTTGTGTTTAATGCCAGGAAGAGCCGTATTTTCAAAGTGCAATCCCGATTTTTACCTGTGGGCGTATGCCCGCGCTGCCTTGCTCCGGGAGATAACGCCTTGTGAGACCATGAATTCAGCCGTTCTGTGATCTATCAGCAAGGGGCGATTCGCCTGAATCAGATTGGGATTGGCAACGCCGGGGTTGCCTTCGATTACAATCACGCGATCCGGCGTTATTGCAATGTCCCACCCAACATAATAAATTTTCGGGAATCGATCGGAAAGTCCCAGCGCAAGCCTCTTCACTTCCTGCCAGCGCGGAATCATTACATTTTTTATGGGTTTGTCCGTGTCAGGATGACGATCATGGTGCGTGTCCGCGTAAATCCCGGGATTGCTTCGGCCCGCCGCCATTTCTCCGCTTTCCGTATCAATACCGGCAGCGATGCCGCCTTTGCTGAAACTGTCGATATATCCAGTCCGATTCGTTCCGAAGCGATGCGCGGCACCGGCGATAAACGCACCGTCATTATCCCGAAGGGTAATGACCCTGATCGTGTTCAGGCTGCCGGGGAATATATCACGGGCATATGAATCCGGGGTGATCGGGGCTTCAATAATATGCGGTGCATCCACCCGGCATTCATCTTCTTTCGTGACAAATCGTATCCCCTTGCCGCCGTTTCCTTTCTGGGGTTTGCAGATCAGTCTCCCGTAAGTCTGAAATCCTTCGTTCAGTGTTTTGCAGCCGGAAAAACTTCTAAACCCGTTTTCATCAATCAATCCGATAAATTGAGGGTTACTTTCACCCTGCAGCAGCAGGTTGAAATATAATTTGTCGCTTAAAGCCGACTTGGGGCGATGCTCACCGATAGCACCAATGAAAAATTCAATCTCCCAGTCGGTCAAAAAAAGGGAGTAATCATATTTTTCAAATGGGTAGAGTTCTTTTTTTTGCGAGAAAAATCCTTTCAACAACAGGCTTTTCTCACTAAACGGCTTTGGGGAGCGTGCCTTCTCCATTTTGAGAAAAGCAATGATTTTTCGGTACCGATTTCGGTACTTGCGCACCAATCGGATCATAAAACAGCTCCTGGCCGGTGTGATATTTTGCTCTGCTCACAAAAGAGACGACATAAAAGCCTTTCGGAAGCTCGCGGGACGTTCGCTTTTATGATCGTCCAGATTGTCTGTGTTTGTGGAAATAATAAATAGTGCCAGAGGCTTTAGCAAGATTAAGCCAAAAGACAATGAAAAAGATTAAAAGGATCATCTCGGAATGATGCATGATCCAATCCGTACTTCCGGATGCATTGCCAGATAAAACTGCTGACCTGTTTGAAGATGGTTTATCTTCTGCCAAGATTTTGACGCTGTATTTGACAGGTAGCGTGCATTGCTCGCTGGTCAGAACAGGTGCGTTGATATGTTTGGGATTATGTGATCAGCAGACTGTGGAGACTAAAAAAAGGGCGGCGTTTCAGATTGTTTTGAAATGCCGCCCTCAGTTTATCTTCAGGGTTACCATTCGCTCAGAATATGTTTTTGAAGCCCACCAAGACGTCTACAGGAAGATCAGGCAAGGTCGAAACGGTCAAGGTTCATTACCTTGTTCCACACCGCTACAAAGTCTTGCAGAAACTTCTCCCGGGAGTCCTCGCATCCGTAGACTTCCGCCAGGGCCCGGAGCTGGGAGTTGGAACCGAAGATGAGATCGACACGGGTGCCGGTCCACTTGAGTTCGCCGGTTGCGGAATCGCGACCTTCGTACACGTCTTCGTCTTCCGGGGATGCCTTCCACGTGGTGTTCATGTCGAGCAGATTCACGAAGAAGTCGTTGGTGAGTGTCTCCGGCCGTTTGGTGAAGACACCGTGCCGGGTTTGTCCGAAGTTGGTGTTCAAAGCGCGCATGCCGCCAATGAGAACCGTTATCTCGGGGGCGGTCAGCGTCAGCAGTTGCGCCCGATCAACCAGCATTTCCTCTGCCGATACAGCGTATTTGGCTTTGAGGTAGTTACGGAATCCGTCCGCGGCCGGTTCGAGGACGGTGAACGACGCCGCGTCGGTTTGCTCCTGCGACGCATCCGTGCGTCCCGGCGTGAAGGGAACGGTCACATCGTGTCCGGCGTTCTTTGCCGCCTGCTCGACACCCGCGCATCCACCCAGAACAATCAAGTCGGCGAGCGAAACCTTCTTTCCGCCCGATTGTGCGCTGTTGTATGCCGTTTGGATCCCTTGGAGAATCTCCAGTACCTTTTTCAATTGGGCCGGCTGGTTGACTTCCCAGTCCTTTTGCGGCGCAAGACGAATGCGCGCCCCGTTTGCACCACCGCGCTTGTCGGAACCGCGGAATGTGGATGCCGACGCCCAGGCAGTCATGACCAGTTCCGGAATCGACAGCCCAGAGGCAAGGATTTTCTCCTTGAGATCTGCGATCTCTTTCGTGCCGATCAGTTCATGGTCGACTGCAGGTAGCGGGTCTTGCCAGATCAGTTCTTCTGCCGGGACCTCCGGGCCGAGATAGCGCGAGCGGGGTCCCATGTCGCGGTGGGTCAGCTTGAACCAGGCCCGGGCAAAGGCGTCCGCGAATTCTTCGGGATTCTCCAGGAAGCGCCGGGAGATCGGCTCATAGATCGGATCGTAACGAAGGGAGAGATCCGCCGTGGTCATCATCGGCCGGTGCTTTTTTGACGGGTCGTGCGCGTCAACCACCATGTCCTCGTCGGCCACATCCTTGGCCAGCCACTGGTTTGCGCCGGCCGGACTCTTGACCAGTTCCCACTCGTATTTGAACAGCACCTTCAGATAGCCCATGTCCCATTTGGTCGGATTCGGCTTCCAGGCGCCTTCGATGCCGCTGCTGATCGTGTCGCCGCCTTTGCCGCTGCCAAAGCCGCTCTTCCAGCCGAGTCCCTGTTCTTCGAGGGGGGCGGCTTCGGGTTCCGGGCCGACCATGGCCGCATCGCCCGCGCCATGGCACTTGCCAAAGGTGTGACCACCGGCGACGAGCGCCACGGTCTCTTCATCGTTCATCGCCATGCGAGCGAAAGTCTCACGAACGTCAAGGCCCGAGGCGACTGTGTCCGGGTTGCCATTCGGGCCTTCCGGGTTTACGTAGATCAGGCCCATCTGCACGGCGGCCAGCGGGTTCTCGAGATCCCGGTCGCCCGAATAACGCTTGTCACCAAGCCATTCGTCCTCGGCGCCCCAATAAATGTCCTCTTCCGGCTCCCAGACGTCCTCGCGTCCGCCAGCAAAGCCGAACGTGGGCAACCCCATCGACTCGATGGCGCAGTTGCCGGCGAGGATCATGAGATCGGCCCAGGAAATTTTTTTGCCGTATTTCTGCTTGATGGGCCAGAGCAGGCGCCGGGCCTTGTCGAGGTTGACGTTATCCGGCCAGCTGTTGAGGGGTGCCAGGCGCTGGCTGCCGGACCCCGCCCCCCCGCGTCCGTCGCCCATGCGGTATGTGCCGGCGCTGTGCCACGCCATCCGGATGAAGAGCGGTCCGTAGTGATTCCAATCGGCCGGCCACCAGTCCTGCGAGTCAGTCATCAGCGCATAGAGGTCTTTTTTCAGCGCCTCCAAATCCAGTTTCTGGAATTCTTCAGCGTAATTGAACCCTTCGCCCATCGGGTTGACCATG
>SLIE01000270.1 GCA_007135795.1 Desulfobacterales bacterium | reverse complement strand
TGGTCATCGTGGTGTCCGAGGAAACCGGCAATATGATTCTGGCCAAAGGGCATGAAATCATCGATATTCATGATAGCCAGGTACTGCGGTATAATCTGCGTCGTCATCTGGGAATTGGCCAGAAGGCGGTAAAGGGGGTAAAACGTGAAACCCTGGAATTGACCGCCGCAGGCCTGGTATGCCTGATCTGTATGACCGGTGTTTGGCTCAGTTTTACCACGGCCATGGATACGCTCCGGGTTATCGAGGTGCCAGTCGATTTTGCCAACCGTAAGGCAGACCTTGATATTTTTGGTACATCCACCAGCAATATCGATCTTTATCTCATCGGTGCCGGTCCGTTAATCAAGAATATGCGGCCGGATCAGGTTAAGGTTTCGGTCGACTTGGGACAGGCAGAGATCGGCAAGAATACATTTAATTTGAGCAGCAAAAATGTGAGTCTTCCACCCGGTATTCGGCTAAACCTCATGGAACCGGTTGATCTGACAGTGAACATGGATAAACTGGTGACGAAACGGCTTCCCATTCAAATCAATTGGGTGGGGCGCTCGCCTGAGGGAATGCAGTTAAAGACTGTCAGTCTTTCTCCTTCAACCGTTCGCGTTGTTGGCGCCAGTCGGCAGTTGGAAGAGATTGAAACCGTTTATACAGAACCGGTGGATATTGGAAAACTTCAGTCTTCAGGATCGTTCTTTACAAAGCTGGTCTTGGATCCTACCTCTTTGCGAGTCTCCCAGGGAGAAGCGAACCGGATTGAAGTCAAATACGTGATGCGCGAACGCACCCCCGATTAAGTCACCGCCTGGACGTTAAAAGTGATGGCATCATTAAAAGTCCTATCTATGTTACTCATAATCCAGACGCCGGTCAACGACAACCTTATGATATAGAGGCTCCTGGTTTAATTTTTTTACCGAGGATTTTCTCCCGGCTCCTCCAGGATGTGCATTTTAAACAGCCGGTACAGGATCACCAGAAAGACGATCGTAAAAAAAGTGGATGCAAAAACCGATACCCAGAAAATGATCGGGTTGTGTTCTATACCGAACATCCAGAGCAGCAGCATTCCTGCCATGAAATAAACAACCAGAAAGAATACCCGTACCAACCCGGCAAACATAAACGGAGACACTATCCAGAAAACAATCTTTGCATTCCGTTTTTCCCGTCTGTTCATAGCATTCCCCGCAAAAAGCAGGTCCGAAGAATCCCTGGGGTCTACAATGCCTCATTGTCTTGAAGCATTTGATCGTAGGGACATCTTACGCAATCATAACCATGGCCACACAGTTTGTAAACTACCCGGCCACTGAGCATGTGGTGGCATTTTCGCTGGTTAAACAGCATGTTCAGATGGCCCAACCGGGAGTCGGTCACTGGCTTTTCGGTAACGGGAACACGGGTTTTAAAATTGATCTGAACCTTGCGGTCAAAAACATAACCGAGCCGATCGAAGGTGTTGGTTTCTGCAACAGCGTTTGCCACTGTGGCACGACCCCAGGCATAGTGATTATTGATCATGCCATGGATGAAGGGTTGTTCAATTTTGTTTTCCAGAGATATATGCTTATTCATTTTATGCCTCCTGAGGTTAGGGGTGATCAATCAGTGTTTGTTTGATAGTATGAAAAGCATAATCCATGCCAAAGGCCTGGCAGGCCAACCCGATTTTTAGGATGTTTTCCGTCATATTGTATTTAATGGTTAAAATACAATATGTTGTGAGAAGAAAAAGTGCTGCTGTATGATCAGTATAGCCTACCGGGATAATCATGAATGGTGCGCTGCCATTATTCAGGTGATATTTGATCGCTTTATTCGCCGCTGGTGCTGCAATTCGTTACGCCGGGGAATGCTTTCTGGTATAAATTATTGTTTTTAAAATGAATAGCTAAATGATGTGTTTTGCATCGTCCCTGTGGCGATTTGCATCAAGGTCTGGCACGCAGCCATCTTTTCTCAATCCCGCTGGTTCAAGGTCTCCCGGATTGCATCCATTTTCTGCCTCGTCCGTTATTTTGTGAGCTATTTCCACCTCCTCAATGTGACTATTTGCACTCCGAGGCGTCCAACCTCTATCATCGTTGTTTCCGTCGGCTAAAATGGTTGTTTTAATAATGACGCACCAACCGGGTAGTGGGCTTTTACAACGCCATTAATCCATTTTCTATATTTAAGGGGGCACGGTTTGCCGTTAATGATCATTTTCGACAATGGAAAAGAAAAAAGAAAATATGATGGGGGCGGTGTTTGAGCTCGATATGGTGTTTGAGCTCGATATTATGAAAAGGCTTGCCGCTTATGGACCATGTGTCACATTGCCCACAAATTATTGCTGCGTGAAGAGAAATCGACACATATCTTAAAACAAGACCCGAAATACCCGCTGTTCACCCTTTGCCGGCATTTCGGGTCTGGTTGATATCTGCATGATGTGGAATGACGATGCCGTCATATTCCTGAAGCGTCAGATCCTAATATCGTCTTTCCTGCCCCGGTTGCTCTCTTTCGGTATCTTCTTCCCGCTCATCCTGCTGGTTTCTTTCATCCTCCTCTTCATCCCACTGGTCTTCATCATCATCAAAGCGGTCATTCCGGGTGCCATTCCGAGGCCCTCTATAAACATCGTTTACCGTTTCTTCTGCATCGTTCCCCCTGCCAACGTCATGCTGGGGTGGTTCGCGAGGGATCCGGTCCTGATTTTCATTGGCATTTTGAATATCATTGTTCACAGTCTCCCCTGCATAAACAGGCGTCACTATAAATGCCATCATCACAAACAGCGCGATCAATGTTCTCCTGATATTTTTCATAATGAGACCTCCTTGTTCATTTGATTTGGCACTCAAGTTTCATGGACGTGCCATGAAGTGTATGAATCCTTGAATTCCAATCAATATAATCAAGATCACATCAGGATACAATAGCCCCAAACATGTATCTTTAGTGGAAATTTTATGTACTGTTAATGACGGAAGAACGCCTGAAAACGTCGCGATCACAGACGATTTGAGGGCGTTATCCTTCGGACTGGTTAATTTCTTACGAGCACCTTGGCCATTTTCAGCTCTGCAATTTGTTCATAATATTTCGCAAACCAAAACATCGTAAGTGTAATCCCACTGATCATCAATATTTCAAACATTTCGGTCTCCCCGTTTATATTTTTTAGTATTTGAATTGTCATCATCATAACCTCTCATACAATAAGGACCTGAATGACAGTGTCAAGATCAACCCCTCTTTGCCATTCAAATGCATCACTCTCAATATACATTCCAGTCTTGACGATGTTGATTGACGGCAGCCTGATCAGCAGCCGTTTCATCAGCGCTTGTCCGTTCGAAAATCAGTACCGGGCAGAAGAAAAAATCCGGAACTAAAGGCTGCACCTGAGCTGATGGCAAAGACGGAATAGGTCCCGAGGTGGCGTTTTAACTCTTTAGAGTCCTGAAATTGGTTTTTTTCTTCATTCATAATGAACCAGATTCCTTTTTCCGGAAAGTCTTTAACTGAAATATAGTCGAAATTTGATGCGCATCAATAATGCGAGGTGGTTAATTTTCATCAGGGCACTGTTTGTCGATGATCACAAGGTGATGCGCCAGGGGTTGATCGGAATCATTGCTGATCAGCCGAGCATCCAGTTAGCGGGCGATGCGGCCAACGGGGAAGAGGCAATGGAACTCGCCCGGCAACTCAGCCCCGATGTTATTGTAATGGAGGTTTCCATGCCGAAGATGGACGGGGTAGAAGCGACTCACCGGATTAAGCAGAAATCCCGAAGTACGGATAATCGGTCTTTCCATGTTTGACGATGAGGATGTCACTCAGAAAATGGCCCAGGCAGGGGCGGATGGATTTGTCAGCAAGAGCGAATCCTCTTCCGAGCTGTTGAAAACGATTTACGAGGTTGCAGAGAGGGGGGTGGAACCCCTCGGAGAAATTTCTGAAATGAAGTGACCGTACCCTTATCACACCATGCATTGATTA
>SLIE01000339.1 GCA_007135795.1 Desulfobacterales bacterium | reverse complement strand
ATCAATCAAGAACAATCAAGTCTTTTATACTATAGTCAGATCAAGACATGAGCCAGATCGACTTTCTGGTGTACCAAAAATGATTGGTTGTTCAGGAACTAATGTTATAAGCACTTGATGACAACATAATGTCGAGATATCTGGCTTCATAATCAGTGCCTGCCAAGGCACAAAAATACTAAGAAAAGTATTTATTCAAGCAATAGGTAAAGAAAGCATTCGAAAGGGATCTGGTTCTACTCCTTAATTCATACTAAATTAAGATAAAAAACAGGATAGCTATTGAAGTCTGTCTTGGGCGCCAGTATGCATAATCGATTATCAGAGCATTACGACATACTAAGTAATTGATTATCTAAAATAGAGGGTAATGTCAAGAAATTGTCACATATTATATATTGTGACGTTACTATCATTTTCTCAAAATAAGGTTAGAAAATTTTCAACCACAAAGCACACGGTACCACATGTCAGGGTGCGATCTTTAGAAATAGATCGAACTTTATTTCATAAAAATCGACCGATATTTTTTTCCCAAAATGAATGCTGCTATTTTTTTCAATTGGATATGGATAGAAATATTAAAAAGGCTTCCATTCTCAAAATTTCTTTATTATATTTATAGTTTGAATAAAGACCGGCAAAGTAAGTTCTAATTTCCCGATTAATTCGAATCTGGCACAAATATAACCAGATAATGAAGACCATATGAAATTGTGGCAGCTTCTTCTTACAAACAAATCAAAAAGGAGATCATGATGGGAAAAAAAGTAACCGTTGTTGGTGCAGGTAACGTGGGCGCAACAGCAGCTCAGAGACTGGCGGAAAAAGCTTTGTGCGATGTTGTCCTGGTGGATATTGCCGACGGACTGCCACAGGGCAAGGCACTTGATCTCGCAGAAGCGGCACCCATTGAAAAGCATGACAGTCATCTTGTTGGAACAAACGATTATGAACTGACAGCGAATTCGGATATTGTAATTATAACCGCGGGAATTCCTAGAAAACCAGGAATGAGCAGGGATGACCTGATCAAAACCAACGCCGGTATTATGAAAAGCGTTGTTGAAAATGTTGCCAAACATTCTCCCGAGGCTGTACTGATTATTGTATCCAATCCTTTGGATGCCATGTGCCATATCGCATTTGAAACCAGCGGATTCCCCAAGAACCGGGTCCTTGGGATGGCCGGGGTTCTGGATGCCGCCCGCTTCAGATGTTTTATAGCGGAAGAATTGGATGTTTCCGTCGAAAATACCCATGCCTTTGTACTGGGTGGACACGGGGATACTATGGTACCGCTTCCAAGGTACTCGACTGTTGCAGGCATTCCGATTACGAAACTGATGGAAAAATCCCGTATCGATGCACTCGTGGATCGAACCCGAAACGGAGGGGCGGAGATCGTGGCCCTGCTTAAAACGGGGAGTGCCTTTTATGCGCCGGCTTCCGCCGCCGTGGAAATGGCCGAGTCGATCCTGAAGGACAAAAAGAAGATACTTCCCTGCGCGGTTTACCTGGAAGGGGAATATGGGATTAACGGGCTTTTTATCGGTGTTCCGGTCAAACTGGGCAAAGACGGTATTGAGAAAATCATTGAAATCGAACTTACTGAAGATGAAACCCAAGCGCTTATGAAATCCGCGGACGCCGTACGTTCGCTCGTGGACGATATGGCGAAATTGTAGACGTATCGGGCAGGGCGAATAATAATTTGCCCTGCCCTTTATAGCCGGAGCAAGAAGTGCATTTGTCTTCGGAACACAGGGAAAAAAGCAAAAAAAAACCAGGAAACCAATAATATCAACCATGAAGCGACTATGGATGATTCGCTTCCATGTCCGGTTTCTGTGTCGCCATGCTTTCGTGATCAAGCGCCTTTAACAATTCAAGCGCCACTTTTCTGTTCATGCCAGGAAGCCGGCTTAGCGTTTCCGGATCGGACATGGCAATCGCGTCAATGCTCTCAAAATGCTTTAACAACACTTTTTTCCGTGTCCCGCCGATCCCCGGGACACTATCCAGAACGGATTGCATCGTCCTGGTTTTTCTTCTGCTTCTGTGAAACGTGACCGCAAAACGATGGGCTTCATCCCGAACGCCCTTTAAAAACATAAGCTGTCCGGAATGTGTGGAAAAGTTGATCGGGTTTGCTCGTCCCGGGATAAATATTCGATCTTCGGGAATATCTTTCCCCTCATCCTTTTTCGCAATGGCGATAACAGGAACCCGGTTCTCCAGTCCCAGTTTTTTCAAAACCGAAACAGCGATGTTCAACTGTCCCTTACCACCATCGACCATTAAAATATCAGGAAGCAGTTTTCCCATACTCTCCCCGGTAAATCTTCTTTCCAACACTTCTGCCATAGCGGCATAATCATCCTGCAGTCCAACGTTTTTTATCCGATATTTCCTGTAATCTGATTTCTTAGGCATTGCATCTTCAAAAACGACAATGCCGGATACCAGGTCCTTCCCTGCAAATCCCGAGTTATCAATACACTCGATTCGCTGCGGATATCTGGAGATACCCAGTTTTTGCTGAAGCCCGCGGAGCATTCCGGCATACGACCGGGCATCGTCAGTAATGGCCTTTAAACGACCCGTCGCATTCTCCAGAGCCATTTCTATCAATCGGACCTTGTTTCCTCTTTCCGGCTTGACGACTTCAACCTTTTTCCCTTTTTTTTCAGAAAGCCACGCATTGTACATTGCAGCATCACCAATATCTGTACCAACAAGAATCTCCTTCGGTATCATGTCGGCGGATTCGTAATACTCACTCATAAACGCGCAAATAAGTTCTGCATCTCCGGATAAGTCATCGCGAATCCAGTAATCCTTCATCCCCTGGAGATGGCCTTTTCGTACCCTGAGCAACATGATAACCGCATAATCATCGGATCTTGCTACGGCAACCGCGTCACGATCCACGAAATCATTTGTCACGGCCACCTGTTTTTCGATGACCTGTGTAATTGCATACATTTTATCCCTGAGCCGGGCCGCGTTTTCATAATCCTGGCATTTGGATGCCGCAATCATTTCGGTTTTCACTTTTTTTAAGAGATCGCTTTCCCTTCCTGACAAAAACATTTTGATTTCATTTACAATTTCATGATAACTGTCTCTGTCCACCTTATTGCAGCATGGACCCAGGCATGCGTTAATCTGAAAATTGAGACACGGTCGTTTTCTTGCCCGCGGCTCAGAATCCCGACACTTCCTGAGCTTGAAATACCGATTGATCAGTTTAAACGTTTCCCGAACCGCCAGCCCCGATGAATAGGGGCCAAAGTAGAGCGCACCGTCTTTTTTGAATTTGCGTACCACTTTCAGATTGGGATAGTTTTTCCGGATATCAATACGAAGGGAGGGGTAACGCTTACCATCCTTTAAAAGCACATTATAGCGTGGTCTGTGACGTTTGATCAGGTTCGATTCCAGTATCAGGGCCTCGTGGGCCGTGGCCGTCAATATGGTTTCAAAATCTGCAATATGTCTGACCAGAATCCCGGTCTTTGCATCAATGTGAGCGGATTTAGAAAAATATGAGGATAAACGGCTCCTGAGATTGGAGGCCTTACCCACATAAATAATCTTCCCCCCGGAATTTTTCATCAGGTAGACACCCGGCGTTTTGGGTACCCGGGTCAGTTGGGATAAGAGCGATTCAAAATCCGGCTCCGGACTATCCGCATCAGGGTTTGACAGATGCTTCAAAATCAAACACCACCATTTTTTTATATAATTTTATCTGATCCCGCAATGTCGCGGCTTTTTCAAAATCAAGATCCCGGGCCGCGTCGTGCATCTGTTTTTCAAGGGAACGAATCTTTTTCTCGACCTGTTTTTCATCGCCGAATTCGTGAAGTTTTTCAGAGACCTGCAATACTGATGAATCATTGGAAAGATTATACAAAGATTCAAAGATCGATACCAGGGATTTTTCAATGCCTGCGGGTGTAATGTTATTTTCTTTATTATACTTTTCCTGGATTTT
>SLIE01000087.1 GCA_007135795.1 Desulfobacterales bacterium | reverse complement strand
GTTACATGCGGACAATTGAAGCGTTTGACAATACAATCGGGCTTTCTCACCTGCAATTGTTCCATCTCAATGATGCCAAAAAACCATGCGGCTCAAAAGTGGACCGGCATGGGCATATCGGTGAAGGGTATATAGGCGTAAGCGGGTTCGCCCGTATTGTGAACGATACGCGGTTGTCTGGCATCCCCATGATTATCGAGACACCCAAGGAAAAAGACGGGGAGGAGGCCGATCCGATTAACCTGGCACTTTTGCGAGCCCTCCATCAAAACCCAGATTACCGCCCTTCCGCCTGACACAAAAAATTAGTTACTTTTAGCTTTTTCTTTCACCCTTGTTTCGGGTATTTCCGTGTAATTCGCGGTTCAACGCCTTTTACCGTTTAACCGCTCATATGCAATTTGAATTTCTACGAATTTCTTTGCCGCAATATCCTGAATCTCCTGTCCAAGGTGAGAAACTTTATCAGGATGATACTGCTGCACCAGTTTCCGGTATGCAGAGTGAATTTCATCGCGGGACGCATTGGAGGAAACGCCTAAAACATCATAAGGATTTTGTTCACCGGAATAACCATGAGCACGGCTGCCTGGTTTATACCGATAATTTCGATGGCCGTTCTGGTGCCCGCTATTTCTCCGGGTTCCGCCTGGCATTCGTCCCAGTAACCGGTTTACGAAATCAGGAAGCTTGCCGTACTTGATGTAATAAATCATCAATACCGTGACGGCAATATCGTCGATCCAGCCGATAACCGGTATAAAACTGGGAAGCAGGTTATATGGGGTGATGACATAGAATATCCCCAATATGATAAGGAGTATGGGTAGCAGGCTCTTCATGATCTCAAGGTGGCTTTCAAGCGAAGCGGATTTTCCAGCAATGAAAGTGCGGACAGGATGGACGGACAGACAATATCAGCAGCCATCACCGTTTCCATTGCGGTGCCTTCTTCGAGCATAACGGCAATGCCTATTCTGGATGTTTCGAGCATTTGCCGGTCGTTGCGGCCATTGCCCATGCTCACTGTTTCTTCCGCTCCAAGTGATTTTACAAAATCCCGCTTTGCCGCACCATGATCCGGTCCTGTCAGGATTTGCAGGGTACAATCGATCCCGTCAAGTCCCTTGGCAGCCTTGCCGAAAGTATCAGCGGTTATCACATGAAGCTTTATATGCGCAGCAAGTCTGTTCAAAGATGCTTTTACGCCGTCTGCCAGACGTCCGTCAACCGCCAGGGTGCCATTGTAATCCATAACCAGATGATTGACCCTGAGCAGTCCGTAACCGGGAATATCGATTTCCATAATTGCGAGATCTTTTTTGAGAATTCAAAGTATCTTCCATTTTTCCATCTGTTTTACGTATATCTCTGATGTAAAATTACCTGTGAAAAAGGTCAAGCGTCAAATTGCCTGAAAGTTTTGTTTATTTGACGGCGCAAGATCAACCATGTAGGGAAAGTGATCCGAAGGGTAATTACCCCCTTTCTGATCGCGAACAATTCCGGCATCCAGGACATCGAACCCGCCGGCAAGGATCCAATCCAGCCTTGCCAGTTGCGGTGTTCCGGTGAATCCATGGTGTGTAAACGCCGTTTCATCCTCCGGTTTTTCAAGTACTTCCCATGTATCTAAAAGCCGGGTTTCGGGTGCAGTGAGAATGCGGTGAACGTCCGAACCCGGTTCTTCATTGAAATCTCCCATTACGATTTTGGGCTCTTTTTTCAGTGATTTTGCCCAGCAGGCAATTATTTTCGCCTGATTACGCCGTGCTTCCACCCCGACATGATCCAGATGGGTAACACCGGCATGAAACTTATTTCCACTGGTTCGATCAATCATCAGACAGTAACTCATCATCCGGGGAAAAGCACTGTCCCACGACTTGCTGAGATGTACCTCAGGCGTTTCCGACAACCAGATATCCCGGCCTTCCAAAATTTCGAAACGTTTTTTTTGAACGAACAAGGTGGGGCATTGTATCTTGGAGTCATAGACACGATCCGGCATAAACGCATCATAATCCGGCAGCATTTCCTGAAGATACGACAACTGGGACCATTTCCCCTCCTGGGTGCCAAGAATATCCGGCGCATGGTCGTTGATCAGATTCACGACCATGCGCCGACGGCTTTCCCAGTCATTGGCGCCATCTTTGTCGTTTTCGAATCTCAAGTTAAATGTCATAACCCGCATTTTTCCACCCATCCGATTTATTCATTTAAATACAATATATTCACACACCAATCTAACGCAAAATCTTTTCCGGTATAAGTATAACGCCACGCGTCAAGATGACGCTGAAACATTAAATCACGCCGCCTTAAAATAATAATTAAACTACAAAAGGCAATAGAAATACTTAAAGCTTAAAACTTAAAACAACGATGCTCCCGAATTTGACCAAAGCCCTGCAAGAGCTTGGCGCTTCTGGGTTTAAACCAGCCGCACACAATGCGCCGGCTCTTTGAAAACCGTCTCGATCATATTGCGTAAAACCAAGCAAGCCCAACAAGTTTCAACACACAGGGCCTGCCCCCTGGGAGCGCCAGGCTCTTGCCTGGCATGCCCTTAAAACCGGGCGAAGCCCGCTATTCACGGGCAAAAAGCCCATACATTACGGCTGCAATATAACCGGAATGAATTGCTTGAAAGAAACAACACTCACCGGGCTATCGCCCGAATCTTATGGCAGGCGGGAGCCTGGCGCTCCCAAGTGCAAGCGGGTGGGAGCCTATCGATAGGATGGTGTGGATGGTGATGATCATGAGCCGTTGGAGAAGGGTAATCTTGTCATATTATCTCTATGGGTAATGTTTTCGTAAGCTTCTGTAACGATGGGTTTTAGTGCATCGATGATGGTATAAAGAACGGGCGTTCGTTTTTAATTGACACCAGTTAGTACGCAGCTTAAAAGAATTTATTGGACAGTTGTTCGCGGCATGGCCGGCCTCAGGCGGGAACAGGAAAAATCACGCAGTGTCCCCCCCATGCGACCGAAAGCGGTTCGCACGCCATCAACAAAAACAACTTCTCGATTAGACATTATTCCTCCAGGCGTTTGACTGTTTATAAAAAGGGGTGGAATCCGCGCGACAACGCTGATAACGGAAACTCACCCCTTGTTATTATTCAATGCATCACCAGAATTTAGTGCCCGACCGAAAACCAGGATTTTTCGTTCAGGCACTATTTATCTTTCTTGCTGTAATCGTACCACCCCTTACCTGTTTTCTCGCCATATTCGCCTTTCACATAATGCTCGACAACGCTTGGCGACGGCCGATGGGCAGGATCACCAGTCGCCTTGAAAGACTCCATGCCCATGGTGTAAGCAAGATCGATACCTGTGAGATCGTTCAACCGGAAGGGGCCCATGGGATGGCCGGCGCCGTATACACACGCCTTGTCGATATCTTCAACCGAAGCCACGCCCATGTCCAGCAACCACAGTGCCTCGTGATTAATTACCCGGAATATGCGGTTCAAAAGAAATCCATCCACTTCTTTTTTAAGATGCACGGGCATTTTATCGAGCGAATGACACAATGCCATTGAAATCTCAGTAGTTTCATCGGATGTATGAGGCCCTTGCACCACTTCGACCAGCTTCATGACGAGCGCGGGATTGAAAAAGTGAAGGTTGCAAACCTTTTCAGGTCGCTTTGTGGCATCGGCGATCTTGGAGCTTACGATAAATGAACTGTTGGTAGCGAGAATCGCATGGGGAGGCGCCAACCGATCGAGGTCCGCGAAGATTTTCCGTTTGAGGTCGAGGACTTCCAGCACTGCCTCGATGACGTAATCCGCCTTTTTTACAGCATCCGCCAGATCCGGGGTAAACCGAATGTTTTCGCGTGCCTGTTTTGCCTGATCCTCGGTCAGCTTTCCCTTTTTCACGCGGCCCGGCAGGTAATTGTCAACAAAGCTTTCCGCCTTTTTGAGCACTTCAGCACTGACATCCGTGCACACGGTTTTATACCCTTTTATGGCACAAGCGGTGGCGATCTGATGGCCCATATTACCGG
>SLIE01000368.1 GCA_007135795.1 Desulfobacterales bacterium | reverse complement strand
TTCAGGATACCGGTTTGCCACCATGGACATTCCTATCCCGGTGCCGCATATCAGGATGCCACGGCTGTATTCGCCATCGGCAACCCGGCGGGAAACCTGCTGGGCAAAATCCGGGTAATCCACGGATTCTTCGTTGTGAGGGCCAAGGTCATTCGTTTCGTAGTTCAATTCCGAAAGAAACGGTTTAATGGCTTCCTTTAGTAAAAATCCGGCATGGTCGGCACCGATGATTAAAGACGGCATCTGGCAATTTCCTAAAAGCTCTGCAGGGTGGCAATATTAATATGTTGTCAGGCGCGACGATCAGGCCGCTGTCTTTTCCTTGACATATTCAATGGCATTTTCGACCGTGACCAGCCTTTCAGCATCATCGTCGGGGACTTCAATGTCGAATTCTTCTTCCATCGTCATGATAAGCTCCACCAGTGCCAGGGAATCGGCTCCCAGGTCGTCAATTAGCGAAGCCCGGAGTACCACGTCGTCGTAATCCACTTCCAGTTTTTCGGCAATGAGCTTTCTGACCTTCTCTTCGATCGTCATAATTGTGTAAACTCCAACATTTAAGTTATGTATGCCGGAGCGAAAACCCGTTATCTTCTTTCCCTCTGGGCAGGTTTAATTTTAATCCCCAAGATATACCCGGCATTCCTGTGGTTAAAAATTTCGTCTTCCCCGGACCGGACTAAAAAATTTCTGGTTTCACTCGCGCACTATGTATGTCGTTGACCATTTGCATGGGCGCTTGGTCTGTTATGTAATGGGCCGCACCTGATACAAGAAAACGGCAATGTTAAAACGGTTTTCGGATGCATCCCGGAGAAATTCCGAAAGAATCCGGAATTTGGCTTTGGCAAGGCTATTGGTCATGTCGGTTTATAATACAGCCGAAGATCAATTGCGTTGCGGGATGATAGTCCGGGTTCGCAAGTCCCATGGCAGTCCTTTGTCATCCTTGGCAAGGTATGTTTCGTGGCTGAATAATTGGTTGAAAGGACTTCCCGTGATTCTGACCGTTCTGTAGCATGGATGACCCGTATACTTCTGCCAATCATGGAACGAGCGGAGTTATGATGATAAACTGTTTCTATTCTCCGTGCCGGCCACTTGCTGACACCTGGACAAGTGAAGGCTATTCGCTCTTCTGGAGTATATTTCTGCCTTTATAAGTGCCGCATTCCGGGCATGCATGGTGCTGCATGGTCGCTTCACCGCACTGCGTACATGAGGCGACAATGGGTCCTGTGAGTTTCTGATGGGTCCTTCGTTTGTCCCGTCTTGCTTTTGATACTTTTCTCTTGGGTACAGCCATTTTCTATATCTCCTAAATATTTGATATATTAACATAAAAATTAAAATTACAGTACAAAAATGTTACACATCTATTATGTTAAAATCCTTATTATGTCAAGGACTTTAACAGGTATGATTTTAATCTGCCACTTGATTTTACAAAAGATGTGGGGTAAATTAAAAAATTTTATAAATTCACAATCAAACTTGGTTTCAGACTGTGCCCGAATGAAAATAGTAAGTCTTCGTTCAGGAGCTTTCTAACAATAACAGGAATTACCATTGATGGATACCATAATTACACGTTTTCCACCCAGTCCCACCGGTTACCTCCATATCGGGGGAGCTCGCACAGCTCTTTTCAACTGGCTCTACGCCCGTGCCAACAAGGGAAAATTTATTCTCCGCATCGAGGATACGGATGCGGCCCGTTCCACGAAAGAATCGGTGGATGCCATATTCGACGCGCTTGATTGGTTGGGGATCGATTATGACGAGGGCCCTTACTACCAGTCGGAAAGATACCCCATATATCAGGAGTATATAGAAAAACTGGTTGCGTCCGGGAATGCCTATTACTGTACCTGTTCAGCCGAACGGATCGAAGAGATGCGCTCGGCGGCAAAGGCCCGCGGGGAGAATCCCCGCTATGACGGAACCTGTCGCGAAAAAGGGAAGGGACCATCGGAAGCGGCGGTGGTTCGTTTCAAGGCGCCGTTGGTCGGCAATACCATCGTCGAAGATGTGATCCGGGGAAATATCATTTTTTCAAACACCGAGATCGATGATTTTATCATCCGGCGAAGCGACGGCAGCCCCATGTACAATCTTGCCGTGGTGGTGGATGACATCACCATGGGGATCAATACCATTATTCGCGGCGATGATCACATCAGCAATACCCCCCGCCAGATATTGCTCTACCTTGCCATGGGGGCCAATGTGCCGGTTTTCGGCCACGTCCCGATGGTTCTGGGGGGAGACAAGGCCCGTTTGAGCAAGCGGCACGGGGCCATGTCCGTTACCGCATACCGGGAAATGGGGTATTACCCCGATGCGCTCCTTAATTATCTTGTTCGCCTGGGGTGGTCTCACGGGGACCAGGAGTTTTTCACGAAAGAAGAGCTTATTGAAAAGTTCAGCCTAAAAAACGTTGGCAAATCAGCAGGGGTGTTCAACCCGGAAAAACTGCTGGCATTGAACGCGCAGCATATCCACAATGCACCCGAAGAAAAGCTCGCCCCGCACTTGTTGCCATTTCTGGCTCAAAAAGGGGTCGATGTCCGCGAAGATGAATATCTGTACCGGGTGATCGGAACCCTCAAACAGCGCAGTAAGACATTTATTGAAATGGCCGAAGGGGCGGGATTTTATTATACACCGCCTCAATCGTATGATGAAAAAGGTGCGAAGAAATTTTTAAAACCCGAAAACCTCGAGGCGTTGAAAATGCTTGCCGGGGCGCTCGAAACACTTTCTGCGTTCGAGGAGGAGCATCTCGAGCCGGTGTTTCAGAAAATCATGGATGACACCGGGCTGGGTTTCGGCAAGATTGCCCAGCCGGTTCGACTGGCCCTGACCGGAAAAACGGTCAGCCCTGGAATTTTTGAAATGATGACGGTTCTGGGTAAGGAAGAAACAATCTCCCGTCTTGAGCGGTGCATTGCGCTGGCAGGACAGGAAGCGGACATGTCCACGCTTTAGCTTTAATTGATCATCATGTGCATCAGTAAAGATTTGGCTTGACACGCCGTCTTTTTTTGCTATTTTATATATTCTTTTTTTGAGGGTTGGTCTAGCGGCAAGACGACGGGTTCTGGCCCCGTTAACCCAGGTTCGAATCCTGGACCCTCAGCCATCAAGCTCTAAAAGCCCCATGAAAATGGGGCTTTTTTTGTTGATCGGTATTAATGATTCTATTCAGAGATCTGTTCAAAAGAGACATTCGATCAAAAAGAGACATTGTTGCCATGAGCAACACCTGATGCCACCCGGTTGAAACTGATCATTTTGTATGGTCAGGGGGTAACCGGTATTATTTATTATTGGCGTTAGTTTTGATACACATGCGTATTGATGGAGCAGGAATATGGATGATCATACATTTGAAAATGGATGCATAAAAAACCTGATCGATTTGCCCGTCCCTTTCCCCCGTTCCTACTGGATCGTCCCGGGGTTGTTGATGGGGGGTGAATACCCCGGTGCCAGGAGTCCGGAAAAGGCCCGGGAGAAAATGAGCGGGTTGTTGAATGCCGGGGTGCGCCGGATTGTCAATCTCATGGAAGAGGATGAAATCGATCATGCGGGGAGCCCTTTTGCATCTTATGAAGCTATCCTGGAGGACTTGAGTCGTGAAAGAAGTATACAGACCGCTGTAATACGGTTTCCCGTGGTGGATATGAGAATCCCGGAGCCAGATATCATGACAGAAATCCTGAACACCATCGATGGCGCCGTTGAACAGGGGAAGGCGGTTTATGTGCATTGCTGGGGCGGTATCGGGAGAACCGGGACTGTGGCGGGGTGTTTTTTGATCCGGCACGGGCTTGCCCACGGCGGCAACGTGTTGGAAAAGATTGCCTGTATGCGGTTGGATGATCCGGAAAGCTACCGGATTTCGCCGGAAGGCCCTGAGCAAAAGACGTTTATTCAGAATTGGCATACGCAGGAAACGGGTTCTCCAACGCTGTTGAACCGATACGCGGGATCTCTTATGGGCGGGGCGGTGGGTGACGCT
>SLIE01000374.1 GCA_007135795.1 Desulfobacterales bacterium | reverse complement strand
TCGTCGCTGGAAGAACAACAGCAACTGGCGATTCAGCAGATCGAGCGTGAAAGAAGCATGGAGCACGCGTCAAAATCATATCTTGGCAGATTGGGAAAGACCATAAGCCCTGTTTTTGAGCCCATCGGTATTGATTGGCGAGGGAGTGTCGCATTGCTCACCGGTTTCGTGGCCAAGGAGGTTGTGGTCTCGACATTGGGCGTGCTTTATGCTTCCGATGGTGCTGGTGATGATGGGACCGGGTCTGAAGCATTGCGTGATGCCCTTCGGAGTTCTGGAATGACGCCCCTAGCAGGGTTGTCCATGATGGTTTTCGTTCTGCTTTACATGCCATGCATTGCAGCTGCGATTGCAATCGGGCGAGAAACCGGTTCGCACCGGTGGACGGCGCTCAGTGTTCTCTATACAACGGGTGTGGCATGGTTGATGGCGTTTGCGGTTTACCAAGGCGGCCAGATACTTGGTTTTTCCTGACAGGCTGTTGGAAAGCGATTACGGGTACGGATGCTGCGGAGAAATAAGGTGCAGCGATTTTTTATCCGCCAAAGAATGCAGTTGCATGTTGATAAGCGGATGGAAAATCGCTGCAAACTCATAATGGACGTTATTAACGTTATCACTATCCTTCTTCGTCGTCACTTCCCTCTTCCAGCAACCTGCCGATTGCCGTGATATATTTCATTGCTTTATCGTCGCTGAACTCGGGTAGGGTATTGCCGGATAGAAAGTCGAAAGTGGTCTCCTCAAGGATCATAGTTGCATTTTGTCGGCAGAGGAAGTGCAGAAGACTGCGAAAAGCAGCAGCCGTTTTTATGGGCGGATTACTTTGAAAGCTGCTGTAATCAATATTGCCTGCATCCAAAACAAACGGCTGCTCCCTGTTTTTAAGAAATACGAGGAACCGTATGCTATCATTATTTGGCGCCGGCGGAGCATATGCGGCCAATGCGGATATCTGGTTATAATTAACGTCGGAAAAGTCCTTTTCATTGAAACTGATACCGTTTCGGAACGCGGAAAGCCTGTCCACCTGTTGCGGGAAGAAACGCTCATCCCCCTTGTAGGTCATTTGAACCGGGATAACGCGGAGTCCGCCGGTGGCAGATGGCGCATCATCTGTTTCTGCTGCCACTTCATTTTGGTTTTCACGGGTGTTGGTGGAAGGCGGGGTGGGCGACGGGGTTCTTTTGTCACCATTGGACATTTTCTCCACATAACAGGCAGCCCCGGTGTTTTTAATCGCTTTCGCATACCGTTCTGCAGCCTCGATATTGAGGTTTCTTTTGATCACCGCTTTTTGGCGTGAAAACAATTCCTCAATTACCGCGGTCGATGTTTTAAAAAGGTCAGCCATTCGGTTTTTGACCTCTTCCATACCCTGATCTTCCAAATGATTGCCGGATAAGATAACCCTGTACATATCTTCGTTCATTTATGCCACACTAATTATGGATGTTGGTTCTTGTTCATTCGGGAACACCGAAGCCCCTTCAGGAAATGACGTTTGCTCAACCGCAATATGTGGGTGTATTCCCAAGTTTAAACGATCGGATTTTTTGAATCTGATTTTCTTCTTTATCTGACTTTATGTGAATGGAGACTAAGTAGTGCCTGAACGAAAACCGTCTTTTTCGCCAATCTCTGCGTCCGGCTCAAGTTTTAATCCTCAAAATACGTCCAGTATTCCTGCGGTTAAAATTTTCGCCGTCCTTGACCTTGACGAAAAATCCTGGTTTTCGTTCGGGCACTAAGTAGATTAAAAGTGATTAAGATAGATAGACTATCAATAGACAATGTACGCCGGAACCCCTTGATGAGTCAAGTAGAATTTGGGAATTTAGTACCCAAACGGAAACCCTGTCAACGAAAAAGCGATAGTCCACGGAACACACGGAAAAAGAGCGGAAAACCCTCTGGCCTTCGGCAAAAGGGCAAACGCAAGGCTATTCAAAAGAACCTGGCAGCAATTTCGTTCGGGCGCTATTTACGCTTTTTAAGCGCGTCTGCGAACGGATTATTAAACGGCTGGGTTTTGTTTTGCTTGGCTTCAGTCGATTTCTCATGTCTTGGAGATTTTTTGGGGGCCTTTTTCAATGGGTTTGCCGGGTCGCTGCCGGGCGGTTCCACTTCCCGGGGATGCGTTTTCATGGACAGAGATATCCGCTTTCTTGGAACATCCACTTCCAGGACTCTGACGCTTACGTTTTGTCTGACTTTCACAATTTCAGAGGGGCTTTTAATGAAACGATCCGCCATCTGACTGATATGGACCAGCCCGTCCTGGTGTACGCCCACGTCTACGAAAGCGCCAAAGGCGGTGATATTGGTAACGATTCCGGGTAGTGTCATACCGGGTACGAGATCTTCGATTTTTTGAATTTCTTCGGCAAAGGCGAAATCTTCGAAACGCTTTCTCGGATCGCGTCCGGGTCTTGCCAGCTCCGCGACGATATCACTCAGGGTAGGTAATCCAACCGAATCCGTAACGTATTTGTTTAAAACGATCTGATCCCTCAACTGTGCGTTTTGCATCAGTTCGGTAACGTCCGTGTCCAGATCTTTTGCCATCTGATATACAATGTGATAACTTTCCGGATGGACTGCGCTTGCATCGAGCGGGTTTTCACTGTTTGATATTCTCAGGAAACCGGCACACTGAATAAAGGTTTTAGGACCCATGCGAGGCACTTTTGCAAGCTGTTTCCGGGATGCAAACGGACCGTTCTCCTCCCTGAAATGGATAATGTTTTTTGCAATGGTGGCATTCAGACCGGATACGTAGTTCAGCAGACGCGCACTGGCACGATTTAGATCCACGCCCACAGCGTTTACACAGCTGGTCACCACCTCGTCCAGTTCGTCTTTTAGCGCCCGTTGATCAACATCATGCTGGTATTGACCGACCCCGATTGATTTCGGATCGATTTTGACAAGTTCGGCAAGTGGATCCATCAGTCGGCGGGCGATGGAAATCGATCCGCGAACGGTCAGGTCCAAATCGGGAAATTCCTCGCGGGCGATATCCGATGCTGAATATATGGAGGCGCCGCTTTCATCGACCATTGCGACCTGAACAGGTGAAGCGAAATCGATCTTCCGGATCAGGCTTTCGGTTTCACGTCCGGCAGTGCCGTTTCCTACTGCAATTGCCTGAATATCGAAACGTTCGCATAATTCCCTGATCTTTGCGGCCTCTTTTTGATCCCGGGATTCTGACATGTGTAAAAAAACCGTATCATGAAAAAGAAGTTTTCCCTGGGGATCGAGACACACCAGTTTGCATCCGGTTCGAAACCCGGGATCGAGCCCCATTATACGTTTCCCCCCAAGGGGAGGGGAGAGGAGCAGTTGCCGCAGGTTGTCCGAAAAGACCCGTATGGCTTCCGCATCGGCTTTTTGCTTGCCGGCAACCCGGGCCTCGGTTTCCATTGAATGGGAGAGCAGTCTTTTGTATGCATCTTTTACTGCAATCGCAACTTCGTGAGAATCGGCACCGTCACCTTTTACAAACAATTCATCGAGAATTGTGATAGCCCTTTCTTCTTCCGGAAGTATCCGAAAGGTCAGAACGTTTTCGGACTCCCCCCGCCGAATGGCAAGCATTCGATGTGATGGTACGGTGGCAAGCGGTTCTTCCCACTCGAAATAGTCCCGGAACTTCTCCCCCTTCTCTTCCATGCCGGAAATAACCCGGCTTTTGATACTGGCCTTTTTTAAAAACAGTTCTCTCAAGCGGGCGCGGGCATCCTGGTCTTCATTAATGGTTTCGGCCATGATATCTCTTGCGCCGGAAAGGGCTTCTGCGACGGTCGTTATATTCATTTCCGGGTTAATATAGGCGATAGCGGTGGTTTCCGGGTCGAGACCGGTCTGTTCAAAGATAGCTGTTGCAAGCGGTTCCAGCCCTTTTTCCCGTGCAATGGTCCCTTTGGTCCGGCGCTTGGGCTTGTACGGCAGGTAGATGTCTTCAAGTGCCGCCATGGTTTCCGCCGAATGTATCTTTGTTTCGAGCTCAGGGGTAAGATGTTCGTTT
>SLIE01000028.1 GCA_007135795.1 Desulfobacterales bacterium | reverse complement strand
CCAGCTGCATGGCCATCTTGATATCCAGGCCGCCTTTGCGTTCTCCTTTTTCCTCCAGAACAAAATTGCCGAAGAAGCTCAGCGGGGGGTTGTAGTAGGTTAGGTTTTGTGCCATATGCCGCAGAAATCCCGGCCATTGCTTCAGTTTTGTGAACAAGGACATATGGAGGGCTTTTACCAGTTCTTCTTTGCCAAACCCCAGCCGGAAGTCAAAAAAGATACCGGCGTTCAAGAGTCGTTCAGGGTCGTCACTTTCGATCCATTTGCGGTGATATTGCTTCCACTGGGCCAGTGGCTGGCACCATTGTGGATTCTTGGCCATGATGTCGAACTTGCAGTGTGGCTGGCCAATTTCATCGAGCCAGTCGCATATCCGGGTGCCCAGTTGCAGGAAGTAGTTTTTTACAAATTCTTCGTCGTTTTCGGGGACATCTTCAAAAACAATGGCATTGTCCTGGTCTGTTTTAAGGGTTTGCTCCTTGCGCCCCTCACTGCCGAACAGCAAAAAAGCGAATTCGACCGGCGGTGGCCCTGCGGTTTCTATCGCCATGTTCATAAGCCGCACCAGCATTTCATCGGTCAATGCAGTGATAATCGAGTTCAGGTGGATTGATCGCGCGCCACTTTCTATGAGCTTCCCGATAAGTGCCGGCAGTTTGGCATAGCAGGCTTTGAGTTCTTTGAGACCCTGGGCTGCGGTCATTTCCCGTATTAAAAAAACCGGGGAATGTGTTTGTGCCAAAAAGAGGTCTCTTTCGGTAATGACGCTGCCAATGCTGCCGTTGTCATTGACTGCAAGATGTTTGACATGATTTCTCATCATGTCGAGAATCGCCACGAACACCTCTGTATCGGCATCCACGGTTATCAGGGGTGCGTTCATAATTTCATCGACCGCAATATCAGGAGACCGTCCTTCAACGATCACCTTTTTGCGAAGGTCATAATCCGTAACAAGTCCCTCTGGCTGGTAAGCATCATTAGTGATGAGGATAGCACTTCGCCTGCTGGCTGTCAGCAGTCGGGCGGCTTCTCGGATGCTTGTGGATCCGGTGCAGGATGGAAAAGGTTGCGCTATATCCCGCACGTTTTTCGATAGAAACGAGGACGGTGTGTCATATTCATCAACCGCTGATATTTCCTCTAAGCTTTTGGATGGCGTCGGTCTGCTCTCCTGATCGAATGTAGAAGAAAAATACCTGGAAAAAGCGGAATGTTTGATGCAAAGACGGAAAAAATTCTCGCGATCCAACAGATAGATCGAAGCCTCGGTCATGCATCGCAATGTACTTGTGGATAGGCCGTTATTGAATAAAATGGAGATGCCGCCGTAGGTCTGGCCCGACTCGAGGATTTCCTTGATTTGCTGCTTTCCATTGTATTCGATGATGCGTTCAAGACTGCCGCTTTTCACAATCAGGATATGCGTGATGATGGTTTCTTCCTGGGAAAAAAGAATTCGGCCCGGAAGATAATTTTCCCCGATCAGGTTTGCGGCGACGATCTCTATTTCAGTTCTGGGAAGAAATTGAAAGGGTGGCGAGTTCATGAGAAAACGCTGCCTGTTCTGCAGTTCTTCAGCACCCACACTTATGGTTTGACGTGGAAAATTTTCCATTTATTCCTTATTTCCCTTGATCGATGCGCTTATCACTGTCAAACGGCATGTGTATTTCGACATCCCCGCTGTAGCCACGTTTAATATTGGCGTCCGGATAGCATTTTTCAAATACCCGGATCATGGCCTTGTTTTCGTTTAAGACTGTGGCCGTAAATGCTTTATATTTATTTTCCCGGGCGATTTTTTCAAGCTTTTTGAGTAGATAGGTTCCGAGCCCCATATTCTGATATTTTTCCTTGACGACAAAGGCCACTTCCGCGACATCATCCTCGGCCTCGCCGTAGGAACCTATGGCGACTATTTCCTTGAATTTTCCGACTTGCACAAAGCCGACGATGGTCATGTTCTGGTGGTAATCGACGGTTGCCCATTGCTTTTGCAGCATTTCCCTTGAAAAAACCTTGCGACGGTTGAAAAAACGGTAAAATATCGTGGATTCCTGGAGAGAATAGTAGAAATTTCGGGTGGCAAACTCATCCGAGGGGAGAAGTGGTCGGAATTCAACCGTTTTTCCGTTTGGAAGTTCCCGGTAAGATTTGTAGTCTTCCAGGAACAGAAGGTCCTGCTTGCTGGGTGGAAGTTGATCCGAGAAGATGTAATGCCTTTTTTTGGCTTCACTGATCAGTTCTTCGCGGAACTTGGGATGCGCGATCTGGGTCAGTTCCATGACCCGTTGATAAATCCCTTTACCGTGCAGTTCGGCAATTCCATACTCCGTCACGACAATGTCGATGTCGCCCCGGGTCGTGGCGACACCGGCCCCTTCGCTCAAGTGGGGAACAATCCTCGAGACTTTGCCCCCCTGGGCGGTGGATGGCAGGGCGATGATGGAGAACCCACCTTTGGACATCTTGCTGCCGCGAATGAAATCGACCTGGTCACCGATGCCGCTATAAAAAAGATATCCCTTGGAGTCCGTGCAGATCTGGCCGGTAAGATCGATCTCAAGTGCCGAGCTGATCGATATGAGATTGTCATTTCTTGCAATCTCGTTGGGGTCATTTACAAATTCGGAGGTTCGGAAATAGAACATGGGGTTGTTGTCCAGGAATTTGTAAAGCTTCTCGGATCCCATGCACAAGGAAGTCACCACCCTGTTGGGGAGCAGGGATTTTTTTTTATTGGTGATTACCTTTTTTTCAAACAGGGGTAGAAAGCCGTCTGTGATAACCTGTGTGTGAATTCCCAGGTCTTTTTTTCCTGAAAGATATGGCAGGATGTAGTTGGGGAGATGGCCGAACCCTACCTGGAGCGTGGCACCGTCATCAACAAGTTGGTTGACGTACTTGGCGATGCGTTCAACGATCTCAGTATTTTTTGCCACTGGAAGGGCTTCCACCAATGATTCTTCGTGACATACGATATAATCGAAATCATCTACATGCACAAACCCGTCACCCCAGGTTCTCGGCATGCGCGGGTTGACCTGTGCAATAACCAGATCCGCATTTTCCATGCCGGAAAGCGTGATATCAACGGATATTCCCAGGCTGCAGAAACCGAACTTGTCCGGCGGGCTGACCTGTATGATGGCAATATCCAGACCGATTTTTTTGGAAGAAAACAGATGTGGTATCTGGGACAGGTAGGCCGGAATATAGTCTATTTTTCCTTCAAAAGCAGCCTGCCGCATATGAAGACTGATGAAAAAAAGTTTCAGGGAAAAACGGTATGAGAAATCGGGTTTATTGATATATTGTGCAAATGTTGAAGAAAACATCTGATAGATCACGATATCCTGAATCGTTGTGTCCGCGACCATGGCATGGATAAGATGCTGCGGCTCCCCGCAACCCGTACCAATAAAAACCCGGCTTCCATTTTTTATTTTTTTAACGGCGTTTGCCGCGGTTACAACCTTTTCAGGACAATATGCATTAAGATCCATCAATTATCTCCTTATGACAACAACGTGGGCGAATCCTTAATTTTTGCAAAAATGCGTGTGCACGTCAAGTCTTATCGATGATGAACCCTTCAGGATCGCCCAAGTCTTGATCCTGCGTTTTACAAAGCCTTTTGATCGCGACTTTTTGCCTTGTCATCGACTTTATGGGGAAAGGGCTTCCGGCGGGAAAACCGGTTTTCAAATGATAGAACCGTTTTCTGCATTATTTTACTATGAAAGATTATTGCTATTTTTGATCACTTCGCTCAATATCAGTATGGCGCCATTAACTTAGCCATATTTGACGGCTTCGTAAAAAGCTATCTATTCCGCCGCGCAAGTGCTCTGCATTCTTCGAGATTGCGTAAGCCTTGATCTTGAAATTTTTTACAAAGCCGTATGGCCGCGACTTTTTACGGCACCATCATATTTGCATATTGGTGAATTATATACGGCTATATCCTCTTTTATATCAAGCATTATATATCGGATTTGCATGAAAAATGATGATAAGCGAAGTGATAAT